>NZ_JBYIRL010000009.1:0-214288 GCF_057708125.1 Actinacidiphila sp. bgisy145 | reverse complement strand
CGCGGGGGGGGTGTCCCCCCCCCCCACGCGCGCTCGGGTGGGCGCGTTACATGAAGGCCAGCCTGTACAAGCCACCGGCGATCGCGGCGCCGACAAGCGGGCCGACCACCGGAATCCACGCGTATCCCCAGTCCGAGCCGCCCTTGTTGGGCAGCGGGAGCAGCGCGTGCACGATCCGCGGGCCGAGGTCGCGCGCGGGGTTGATCGCGTAGCCGGTGGGGCCGCCGAGCGACAGGCCGATACCGACCACGAGCAGTGCGGTGAGCAGGATGCCCGTGCCGTTGAGCGCCAGGCCCTTGGTCATGCCCTGGGTGAGGATGAACTCCACCAGCACCGCGGTCGCGATGATCTCGGTGAGCAGGTTCTGCACCGGGTTGCGGATCTCCGGGCCGGTGGAGAAGACCCCGAGCACCGGGCCGCCGGGCTGCGCCTCCGCGTCGGCGCTGACCGGTCCGGCCGGGTCGGCCTTGGGGGCGCCGCCGGCCTCGCCGGCCGCGACCGCCTGCGCGGTGCCGTCGGCGGCCCCGCCGGCCGCAGGGCCCACCACGGCGGGGTCGGTCAGGTGCGCGTGGAACTGGCCGAGATAGGCCGCCCACACCAGTACCGCGCCGATGATCGCACCGCCGAACTCCCCGATCAGGTAGTACGGCATGGTGCTCCAGTCGCCGGTCTTGATGGCGACACCCAAGGTGACGGCCGGGTTGAGCTGGCCGCCGGAGTAGCCGTTGGCGATGTAGGCGCCGCCCAGCACCGCCAGGCCCCAGCCGAAGGAGATCGCCACCCAGCCGGCGTCTCTGGCCTTGGATCGTTTGAGGGTCACCGCGGCGCACACTCCGCCGCCGAGCAGGATCAGCACGGCGGTACCGAAGAGTTCGCCGATGACTATGTGGCCGTTGGACACGTCGACTCCTTTGTCCCAGTCCCTGAGCCGCGGTCCAATATTCGTCCGTTGTTCGACATTGTCGACCGCAGGTCGAAAGTCTCGCCCCCTGCGATGACCAGGTCAAGAGCCGTGTGACCGACCAGACTCATGACTTCCCGCCCGCCGGTCCGGGCACACCGCGGCAAGCCGCCCCGAAACGCCCCGCCCGGCACCCCGGGCCGCATCAGAACCGGCCCGCGCCCAGGTCGCGGGAGACCGCCCGCGCGCAGTCCCGCACCGCCGCGACCAGCTGCGCCCTGATCCCGCCGCCGTCGCAGACCCGCTCCACCGCGCCGGTCACGCCCACCGCGCCGACCGGCATCCGCCGCCGGTCGTACACCGGCGCGGCCACCGACGCCACGCCCTCCCAGGTCTCCTCCAGGTCCGCGGCCCACCCGCGGGCCCGGGTCAGGTCGAGCACCGCCTCGAAGTCCGCCGCCCGCGTGACCGTCCGCCCGGTCAGCGCGGGCCGCTCGCCCTCGGCCGCCTCGCTGTGCGCCACCGGGTCGTAGGCGGCCAGCACCTTGCCCAGCGCGGTGCTGTGCAGCGGCTGCATCGCCCCGACCTCCAGCACCTGGCGGCTGTCGTCGGGCCGGAAGACGTGGTGCACCACCAGCACGCCCTGCTGGTGCAGCACCCCCAGATACGCCGCCTCGCCGCTGGAGCGGGCCAGGTCGTCGGTCCACACCAGGGCCCGGGCGCGCAGCTCGTGCACGTCCAGGAAGCTGTTGCCCAGCCGCAGCAGCTCCGCGCCCAGCTGGTACTTGCCCGACGCCGGGTCCTGCTCGACGAAGCCCTCCTGCTGGAGGGTGCGCAGGATGCCGTGCGCGGTGCCCTTGGCCAGCCCGAGCGAGGAGGCCACGTCCGACAGGCCCAGCCGCCGCTCGCCGCCGGCCAGCAGCCGCAGGATCGCCGCGGCGCGTTCCAGGGACTGGATGGGACCTGGCATGGCGGCGCTCCAAGATCTGCGGGACGGTGCGGTTCGCCGGCCGCCGCGCACGCCGACCGGGGCGGTGACCGGGGGCGGCAGCGGGCGGCAGGAGATGCTCCGGGTCGACAATGTCGACCTTGGACATTCTTCATCATGGCAGACCACGGCCCGCACCCCACCCGTACGACCCGTCCGGTGGCTGGAATCGCCCGAGTCTTTCCGGCCGCTCCCGCTACTCTGGCGGAGTGCGTGCCGCGCCCCCGGGGGCGCGGCGGCGCATAGCCGACAGCCGTCGCACTCCAGGGAGCAACCCAATGGCCTTGCCGTCCCCCTCGTCCACCCCCGCCGCGTCCGCGCACGACGCGGCCCGGGTCGCCGCACTCCGGGAGGCACTCGCCTCCCGCGTCGTCGTCGCCGACGGCGCGATGGGCACCATGCTCCAGGCGCAGGAGCCGACGCTCGACGACTTCCAGCAGCTCGAAGGGTGCAACGAAGTCCTCAACGTCACCCGCCCGGACATCGTCCGCTCCGTCCACGAGGCCTACTTCCAGGCCGGGGTGGACTGCGTCGAGACCAACACCTTCGGCGCCAACCACTCCGCGATGAGCGAGTACGACATCCCCGAGCGGATCGAGGAGCTGTCCGAGGCCGGCGCCCGGCTGGCCCGCGAGGTCGCCGACGGGTTCGCCGCCGACGGCCGCCGCCGCTTCGTGCTCGGCTCGATCGGCCCGGGCACCAAGCTGCCCACCCTCGGCCACATCGACTACCTCACCCTGCGCGACGGCTACCAGGCCAACGCGGCCGGCCTGATCGCCGGCGGCGCCGACGCCCTGGTCGTGGAGACCATGCAGGACCTGCTCGGCGTGAAGGCCGCCGTGCTCGGGGCCCGCCGCGCGATGGCCGCCGCGGGCGTCGACCTGCCGGTGATCTGCTCGGTGTCGGTGGAGACCACCGGCACCATGCTGCTCGGCTCCGAGATCGGCGCCGCCCTGACCGCGCTCGAACCGCTCGGCATCGACCTGATCGGCCTGAACTGCTCCACCGGCCCCGCCGAGATGAGCGAGCACCTGCGCTACCTCGCCCGCCACTCCCGCATCCCGCTCAGCTGCATGCCGAACGCGGGCCTGCCGGTGCTCACCAAGGACGGCGCGCACTACCCGCTGTCCCCGTCCGAACTCGCCGACGCGCACGAGATGTTCGCCCAGGAGTACGGCCTGTCCCTGGTCGGCGGCTGCTGCGGCAGCACCCCCGAGCACCTGCGCCAGCTGGTGGACCGGATCGGCGGCCACGACATCGTCCGCCGCGACCCGCGCGCCGAGCCCGGCGCCGCCTCCCTCTACCAGACCGTGCCCTTCCGCCAGGACACCTCCTACCTGGCGATCGGCGAGCGGACCAACGCCAACGGCTCGAAGAAGTTCCGCGAGGCGATGCTGGAGGGCCGCTGGGAGGACTGCGTGGAGCTGGCCCGCGACCAGATCCGCGAGGGCGCCCACCTGCTCGACGTCTGCGTGGACTACGTCGGCCGCGACGGCGTCGCCGACATGGCCGAGATCGCCGGCCGCTTCGCCACCGCCTCCACGCTGCCGATCGTGCTGGACTCCACCGAGGTCGACGTGCTGAAGGCCGGGCTGGAGAAGCTCGGCGGCCGCGCGGTGCTCAACTCCGTCAACTACGAGGACGGCGACGGCCCCGAGTCCCGCTTCGCCCGCGTCACCGCGCTCGCCGCCGAGCACGGCGCCGCGCTGATCGCGCTGACCATCGACGAGGAGGGGCAGGCCCGTACCGCCGAGAAGAAGGTGGAGATCGCCGAGCGGCTGATCGCCGACCTCACCGGCAACTGGGGCATCCGCGAGTCCGACATCCTCATCGACTGCCTGACCTTCACCATCTGCACCGGCCAGGAGGAGTCCCGCAAGGACGGCGTCGCCACCATCGACGCCATCCGCGAGCTCAAGCGCCGCCACCCGGACGTGCAGACCACGCTGGGCCTGTCCAACATCTCCTTCGGCCTCAACCCCGCCGCCCGCACCGTGCTCAACTCCGTCTTCCTCGACGAGTGCGTCAAGGCCGGGCTGGACTCCGCGATCGTGCACGCCGCCAAGATCCTGCCGATCGCCCGCATCCCCGAGGAGCAGCGCCAGGCCGCCTACGACCTGGTCTACGACAAGCGCGCCGAGGGCTACGACCCGCTGCAGAAGCTGATGCAGCTCTTCGAGGGCGTCGACTCCAAGTCCCTGAAGGCCGGCCGCGCCGAGGAGCTGATGGCGCTGCCGCTGGAGGAGCGCCTCCAGCGCCGGATCATCGACGGCGAGAAGAACGGCCTGAGCGCCGACCTGGACGAGGCGCTGGCCGAGCGCCCCGCCCTCGAGATCGTCAACGACACGCTGCTGGCCGGGATGAAGGTGGTCGGCGAGCTGTTCGGCTCCGGCCAGATGCAGCTGCCGTTCGTGCTCCAGTCCGCGGAGGTGATGAAGACCGCGGTCGCCTACCTCGAACCGCACATGGAGAAGAGTGACGACGAGGGCAAGGGCACCATCGTGCTGGCCACCGTCCGCGGCGACGTGCACGACATCGGCAAGAACCTGGTCGACATCATCCTCTCCAACAACGGCTACACCGTGGTCAACCTGGGCATCAAGCAGCCGGTCTCCGCGATCCTGGAGGCCGCCGAGGACAACCGCGCCGACGTGATCGGCATGTCCGGGCTGCTGGTGAAGTCCACGGTGATCATGAAGGAGAACCTGGAGGAGCTCAACCAGCGCGGCCTGTCCGCGAAGTACCCGGTGATCCTCGGCGGCGCGGCCCTGACCCGCGCCTACGTCGAGCAGGACCTGCACGAGATCTACGCCGGCGAGGTCCGCTACGCCCGCGACGCCTTCGAGGGCCTGCGGCTGATGGACGCCCTGATCGGGGTGAAGCGCGGGGTGCCCGGCGCGGCGCTGCCGGAGCTGAAGGCCCGCCGGGTGCCCAAGCGGGAGCAGCCGGAGGAGCCCGAGGAGGTCAACCTCGGCCAGATCCGCTCCGACGTCGCCGTGGACAACCCGGTGCCCGCGCCGCCGTTCTGGGGCAGCCGGGTGGTCAAGGGCATCCAGCTCGCCGACTACTCCTCCTGGCTGGACGAGGGCGCGCTCTTCAAGGGCCAGTGGGGCCTGAAGCAGTCGCGCGCCGACGGCCCGAGCTACGAGGAACTGGTCGAGAGCGAGGGACGCCCCCGGCTGCGCGGCCTGCTGACGAAGCTCCAGTCCGAGCACCTGCTGGAGGCGGCCGTCACCTACGGCTACTTCCCGTGTGTCTCCAAGGGCGACGACCTGATCGTGCTCCACGAGGACGGCACCGAGCGCACCCGCTTCACCTTCCCGCGCCAGCGGCGCGGGCGGCGGCTGTGCCTGGCCGACTTCTTCCGGCCCGAGGAATCCGGCGAGACCGACGTCGTCGGCTTCCAGGTGGTCACCGTCGGCAACCGCGTCTCCGAGGCGGCCAACGAGCTGTTCGCCGCCGACTCCTACCGCGACTACCTGGAACTGCACGGCCTGTCCGTCCAGCTCGCCGAGGCGCTCGCCGAGTACTGGCACGCCCGGGTCCGGGCCGAGCTCGGCTACGCCGGGGAGGACCCCGCCGACGTGGTCGACATGTTCGACCTGAAGTACCGCGGCGCCCGCTTCTCCCTGGGCTACGGCGCCTGCCCCGACCTGGAGGACCGGGCCAAGATCGCCGCCCTGCTGGAGCCGGAGCGGATCGGCGTCAAGCTCTCCGAGGAGTTCCAGCTGCACCCCGAGCAGTCCACCGACGCGATCATCGTCCACCACCCGGAGGCGAAGTACTTCAACGCGCGCTGACCAGCGGTTCATCCGCCGTTCAGCGGGCCGAGAGCGCCCGTCGTAGACTTGTGGGTCCGGCACAGGCCGGTCGTCTCCCCGCACCTTCCGCGGGGCACGGCGACCGGCCTTCGTGCCCCCCGGAGCCCAGGAGTACCGAGGAGTGGGGCCTATGACGAGCAGCATCCCGGTCGCCGCCGTCCGCACGCAGGAGGAGGCCGACGACGGCCCCTGGGCGGTGCTGCTGGATCTGGACGGCACCCTGGTCGACACCGAGGGGCTGTGGTGGGCGGCGGAGTCCGCGGTCTTCGCCGACCTCGGGCACGTGCTGGACGAGGAACACCGCTCGGTGGTCGTCGGCGGCCCGATGACCCGCAGCGTGGGCCACCTCGTCGACGTCACCGGCACCAGCGTGCCGCTGCCCGAGCTGATGGCCGCGATCAACAGCCGCTTCGAGCACCTGGTCGCCGAGGGCGCGCCCCTGATGCCCGGCGCCCGGCGGCTGCTGACCGAACTCGTCGCGCACACCGTGCCCACCGCGCTGGTGTCCGCCTCGCACCGCCGCACCATCGACGCCATGCTCCGCTCGATCGGCCCGGAGCACTTCGCCTTCACCCTGGCCGGCGACGAGATCGGCCGCACCAAGCCGCACCCGGACCCGTATCTGGCCGCCGCCGCCCGGCTGGGCGCCGACCCCGCGCACTGCGTGGTCGTCGAGGACACCCTCACCGGCGTCGCGTCCGCCGAGGCGGCCGGCTGCCGGGTGGTCGCGGTGCCCTCGCTGGTGCCGATCCCGCCGGCGCCGGGCCGCACCGTCGTACGGTCCCTGGAGGACCTCGACGTCCCTTTTCTGCGCTCCTTGCGCACGGCCCTTCACTGAGCGTGTGATCCTACCCGCTCCGCTTGTGCAGACCACTGACTTTGGCCCACCCGTTGGTGCTGATCACCGCAGATCTCGGTATCGTCGCCCCAGCGTGCCCCGCGCTGCCGCCGCCCTGCTCCTGTGATCCGGGTACGCGGGCGGGCCTGTTGGGCCTTTCGGGCGCGCCACGAGCCCCCGGCACATGCGCAAGAGGAGAACTAGCAACGATGAACCGCAAGCTTCTGGTGCTGCCGGCCCTGCTCGGCGCGTTGGCACCCGCCATCACCGGGTGCGGCAGTTCCGGCGGCAGCGGCGGCAGTGGCAAACCCATCGTCGTCGGCACCACCGACAGCATCGAGCTCACCAAGGACAACCCGGCGCCGCTGGACCCGGCCACGTCCTACGACAGCGCCACCTGGAACATCTTCTACAACACCTTCCAGATGCTGCTGACCTACCAGCGCGGCAGCACCACGCCGACGCCCGACGCGGCCAAGGAGTGCCACTACGACGGCACCTCGGGACTGACGTACCAGTGCACGATGCGCGACGGCGAGAAGTTCTCCACCGGGCGCGCGCTCACCTCCGCGGACGTGAAGTACTCCATCGACCGGATGCAGAAGATCCACTGGGCCGACGGCCCGTCGTCGCTGATATCCGACGTCAAGAGCGTGGACGCGCCCGACGCGCAGACCGTGGTCTTCCACCTCAAGCAGCCCGACGCGACCTTCCCCGCGAAGCTCGCCACCCCCGCCGCCGCGATCGTGGACAGCACCGTGTACCCGGCGGCGAAGCCGTACACCGGCTGGCGGCTGGTCGGCTCCGGCCCGTACAAGCTGGACTCCTGGACCGCGGGCAAGCAGGCGGTGTTCACCAAGAACGACCACTACGACGGCACCCTGAAGATGCACAACAGCGCCGTCACCCTCAAGATGTACGCCGACTCCGACACGATGGAGAACGCGCTCAAGTCCGGCGCCCTGGACGTGATGAGCCGGCAGATGTCGCCGGACCAGATCCAGAAGCTCCAGTCGAACCCGGACCCGGACTTCAAGCTCACCGAGTCCTCCGGCGGCGAGGCCCGCTACCTCTTCCTCAACACCGACGCGCCGTCGCTGAAGAAGACCGCGGTCCGCCAGGCGATGGCCCAGCTCGTCGACCGCCAGGCGATCACCCGCGACGTCTACCAGCGCACCGCGGTACCGCTGTACTCGGTGGTCCCGCAGGGCATCACCACCCACGTCAACTCCTTCTACGACACCTACGGCGAGCCCAGCGTCAAGAAGGCGCAGAAGACCCTGGAGAACGCCGGCATCACCGACAAGGTGCCGCTGACCATCAACTTCCGCCGCGACAACGGCGGCACGATGAACCAGGCCGAGGCCGAGGCCATCGCCAAGCAGCTCAACGCCTCCGGGCTCTTCGACGTCACCGTCAAGAGCGAGCAGTGGAACGCGTTCCTGAAGGCCGCCGGCGAGGGCAAGTACCAGGTCTTCGCGCTGAGCTGGCTGCCGGACTTCCCCGACCCGGACAACTACATCGCGCCGTTCTTCGACAAGGAGACGTTCATCCCGCTGCCGTACGACCTGACGCAGATCCGGAACACGATCCTGCCGGAGACCCGCCGCCAGGCCGAGCGCAGCGCCACCACGGACGCCTTCGACGAGGCGCAGAAGCTCGTCGCCGAGCAGGTGCCGATGCTCCCGCTGTGGCAGGCGAACCAGTACATCGCCGCCCGCAACGACATCACCGGCGCGGAGTGGGCGCTCAACGCGTCGACCACCACGCAGTTCTGGGAGCTGGGCCGCGGCGCCTCCAGCTGACCGCGACCGCCGCGACCGCCGCGCCCCCGGGCGCGGCACGCGAAAGGGCAACGCCCCTGCGCCGGACCGGTGCAGGGGCGTTGCCGTGGGCGGGCGGCTCGGCTCAGCCCGCGCCGGGCCGCACCAGGCCGCTCTCGTACGCGTACACCGCCGCCTGCACCCGGTCGCGCAGGCCCAGCTTCGTCAGCACATGGCCGACATGCGTCTTCACGGTGGTCTCGCTGACGAACAGCTCGGCGGCGATCTCCGCGTTCGACAGGCCGCGGGCCACCAGCCTCAGCACCTCCACCTCGCGCTCGGTCAGCGTGTGCAGCGGCTGCGGCAGCGCCTCCTCGCCCGACGGGAGGCGGCCGGCGTACTTGTCCAGCAGCCGCCGGGTGATGCTCGGCGCGAGCATCGCCTCGCCGGCGGCCACCACCCGGATCGCCTGCACCAGTTCCGCGGCCGGCGCGTCCTTGAGCAGGAAGCCGCTGGCCCCGGCGCGCAGCGCCTCCACCACGTACTCGTCCAGGTCGAAGGTGGTCAGCACCAGCACCTTCGCCGGGCCCGACCGGTCCGGGCCGGTGATCTGCCGGGTCGCCTCCACCCCGTCCATCCGGGGCATGCGGATGTCCATCAGCACCACGTCGGGCTGCAACGCCCGCACCTGGTCCAGCGCCTGCTGCCCGTCCCCGGCCTCGCCGACCACGGCCAGGTCCGGTTCGGCCTCCAGGATCATCCGGAAGCCGGTGCGCAACAGGGGCTGATCGTCCACCAGCAGGACGCGGATCGCCACAAGTACTCCTTCGCTAGACCGGACCATTCTCGCCCACGAGGGGCCCGGTGCCGCCCGCGTCGGCGGGGCGCGCCAGCGGGTACGGCGGGGGAGTGCCGCCGAACTCCGGGCACAGCGCCTGGTGGTCGCACCACCCGCACAGCGGGGTGCGCCGCGGCCGCCAGTCACCGCTGGCCGTCGCCTCCTGGATCGCCTCCCACAGCGCCAGCAGCCGCCGCTCGGTGCGCAGCAGGTCCGCCTCCGACGGGTCGTACGTCCGCACGTCGCCGCTGCCGAGGTAGACCAGCTGGAGCCGGCGCGGCACCACCCCGCGCAGCCGCCACAGCACCAGCGCGTAGAACCGCATCTGGAACAGCGGCTCGTCGGCGTACTCCGGGCGGGGCGCCTTGCCCGTCTTGTAGTCCACCACCCGCAGGTCCCCGGTGGCCGGCGCCACGTCCAGCCGGTCGACGTAGCCGCGCAGCGTCAACCCCGACTCCAGCACCGTCTCCACGTACAGCTCGCGCTCGGCGGGCTCCAGCCGGGTCGGGTCCTCCAGCGTGAACCACCGCTCCACCAGCCGCTCGGCGCTCACCAGCCACTCCGCCAGCGCCGCCGCGTCGAGCGCGCCCTCGGCCGCGGTGAACAGCCCGGCCAGCTCCGGGCGGGCGGCCAGCAGCCGCTGCCACTCGCCGGGCACCATCGCGCGGGCCCGCTCCGGTGTGCGCTCGGCGGCCGGCGCGTCGAACAGCCGCTCCAGCACCGCGTGCACCACGGTGCCGCGGGTCGCCGCCTGGCTCGGCTGCTCCGGCAGCCGGTCGATCACCCGCAACCGGTACAGCAGCGGGCAGCGCATGAAGTCCGCCGCCCGCGACGGCGACAGCGACGCGGGCGGGCGCGGCGGCAGCCCGCCGCCGGGGCCGCCCGACGGCCCCTTCGCCGCGGCCGCCCCGGTCTGCTCCGCCTGCTTCGTCTGCGTCCCCATGGCAGACGACCTTACGGCCTGCCACCGACACAGGGCACGCGCCGGTGTGCCCCACGCGACAGGGCCATATCATGGGCCCGATGCCCCTCGTGCCGCATGATCGGCACGGGGGTCTGTTTTCAGAAGGGGAATGAGTGAGCGAGAGCGGCGGTCCACCGTCCCGGAACACCCGCACGCCGGGCCGCGGCGGCGAGGACGGCACGGACAAGCAGCCGAGGGAGCCGGGCGGCGGCATCCTCATGGGCAGGTTCCTCGGCGTCCCCATCTACGTCGCCCCCAGCTGGTTCCTGGTCGCCGCGCTGATCACCTGGGTCTTCGGCGGACAGCTCGACCATGTGCTGCCCGACCTCGGCGGCGTCCGCTACCTCGTCTCGCTCTTCTTCGCGGTCGCCTTCTACGCCTCGGTGCTCGTCCACGAACTGGCGCACACGGTGGCGGCGATCCGGTTCGACCTGCCGGTGCGCCGCATCCAACTCCAGTTCTTCGGCGGCGTCTCGGAGATCGAGAAGGACTCCGACACCCCCGGCCGCGAGTTCATGCTCTCCTTCGTCGGGCCGCTGCTGTCGCTGGTGCTGTCCGGGGTCTTCTACGGCGGGATGCAACTCGTCGACCGCGGCACCGTGCCCGGGGTGCTGCTCGCCGGGCTGACGGTCAGCAACCTGATCGTGGCGATCTTCAACTTCCTGCCCGGACTCCCGCTGGACGGCGGCCGCATGCTGCGGGCGGTGGTCTGGAAGCTCAGCGGCGACCCGATGAAGGGCACCGTGGCGGCCGCCTGGGCCGGGCGGGTGCTCGCGCTGGCCGTCCTGATCGGCATGCCCATGCTGTCCTACCTGCGGGGCGGCGGAGAGAGCGGCGCGGACTCGCTCACCGACGCGCTGCTGGCCGCGATCCTCGCCGCGATCATGTGGACCGGCGCGGGCAACGGGCTGCGGATGGCGCGGCTGCGCGAGCGCCTGCCCGACCTGCGGGCGCGCACCCTGACCCGGCGGGCCGTGCCGGTCTCCTCCGACACCCCGCTGTCCGAGGCGCTGCGCCGGGCGAACGAGGCGGGCGCGCGGGCCCTGGTCGTCGTGGACGGCAAGGGCGACCCGACGGCGCTGGTGCGCGAGTCGGCGATCATCTCGGTGCCCGAGCACCGGCGCCCCTGGGTCGCGGTCAGCGGCCTGTCCCACGACCTGCGCCCGGGGATGCGGGTGTCCGCCGACCTCACCGGCGAGGAACTCCTCGACACCCTGCGCGCCACCCCCTCCACCGAGTACCTCGTGGTGGAGCCCACCGGCGAGATCTACGGCGTCCTGTCCACCGCCGACGTCGAGCGCGCCTTCGTCGCCGCCATGTCCCGCGCGGCCTAGTTCCGCGCGGCCTGGTATCGCGCCGCCTGGCACCGCGGACCACCCGCCCGTGGCCGCCGTCGGAACGGGTGCCGCGAGCCACTAAGGTGGTCCTATGTCCGAACCGACTGGTGCAGCCCGCAGGCGCGGGCCTTTCAGAGTCGGGGACCAGGTCCAGCTCACCGACCCCAAGGGACGCCACTACACGTTCACGCTCGAAGCCGGAAAGCAGTTCCACACCCACAAGGGCGCTTTCCCGCACGACGAGCTGATCGGTGCCCCCGAGGGCAGTGTGGTGCGGACCACGGGAAACGTCGCCTACCTCGCGCTGCGCCCCCTGCTCCCCGACTACGTCCTGTCCATGCCCCGCGGCGCCGCCGTGGTCTACCCCAAGGACGCGGGGCAGATCCTGGCGATGGCCGACATCTTCCCCGGCGCCCGGGTGGTCGAGGCAGGCGTCGGCTCCGGCTCGCTGAGCAGCTTCCTGCTCCGCGCGATCGGCGACCACGGCATGCTGCACAGCTACGAGCGCCGGGCGGACTTCGCCGAGATCGCCACCCAGAACGTCGAGCGCTACTTCGGCGGCCCGCACCCGGCCTGGCAGCTCACCGTGGGCGACCTCCAGGACCACCTGTCGGACACCGACGTGGACCGGGTCGTCCTCGACATGCTCGCGCCCTGGGAGTGCCTGGAGGCCGTCGCCAAGGCCCTGGTGCCCGGCGGCATCCTGTGCGCCTACGTGGCCACCACCACCCAGCTCGCCCGCACCGTGGAGGCGATCCGCGAGCACGGCACCTTCAACGAGCCGGCCGCCTGGGAGTCGATGGTCCGCACCTGGCACGTCGAGGGGCTCGCGGTCCGGCCCGACCACCGCATGATCGGCCACACCGGCTTCCTCCTCACCGCCCGGCGGCTGGCCGACGGCGTCGAGCCGCCGCTGCGCCGCCGCCGCCCCGCCAAGGGCGCCTACGGCGAGGACTACACCGGCCCGGGCGGCGGGAGCGGCGCCGACAGCTGAGGTCCGTTTCCGGCCAACTTCACCGCGCCGCCGCCGGTTTGCCCGCCCGGGCCGCCGGCGGCGGCGCGGCGCTTTTCCGCCACCTGGGGACGTACCGGACGGGGGCCGGGCCCACCGGCGAGACCGCGGGGACCGGCGGCCCGGGTCCGCACCGCCCCCGCCGTACCGCGCCCGTGTGACGTGTGGCACCATGCTGGCCACCCCCGCAGACCGAACCCCCAGGAGCCAGGCGAGTGCAGCCCTCCGCAGGTCAGGCCCTTCCGCACACGCACAGCCGCGCTGTGCACTGGATCACCACGGCCGCCGCCGTGGGCGCCCTGGTCGGGGCCATGGCCCTGGTGCAGCCCGCGGACGCCAGCCCCAAGGCCGCCGCCAGACCCGCCGCGACGACATCCGGGCCGCCGGTCGCCGCGCCCGACCCGAACGCCGTCAGCTACCCGCTGACCTGCGCCCCCGGCGCCAAGGTGGACGTGATCTCGCACGTCTCGGCCGACTTCGACGGCGACGGGCGGCCCGAGACCGCCGTCGTGGTCCGCTGCCACTCCGACACCGGCACCCCGCCCAGCGGCGTGTACGTGCTGTCCGCCCCGGCCCACCCCGGCGGCGCCCCGAAGATCGCGGTCACCCTGGTCAGGCCCCAGGACGACCGGCAGATCTCCGACTTCCGGCTGGACGGCGACACCGTCAAGGCCACCGTGCTCGGCTTCTCCAGCGACGACGTCGCCCGCTGCTGCCCGGACCTGAAGCGCACCTACACCTGGGAGTGGCGCGGCGACCGGTACGTGGCGCTGCCCGGCCCGGCCGCCGGGGCCGTCTGAGCCGAGGGCCGCCGCGGTCAGTCGGCCGCCGGGCCGTACACCTCGACCCGGTCCGCCACCCGCCGCACATGGATGCACTCGCCCGGGCACTCCCGGGCCGAGTCCACCACGTCGGTGAGCAGCGGCAGCGGCACGGGCACGGTGGCGCCCGGGGACTGGCGCAACTCGTCGTCGGAGTCCTTGACGTACGCCAGCCCGTCGATGTCCAACTCGAACACCTCGGGCGCGTACTGCACGCAGATCCCGTCGCCCGTACACAGGTCCTGGTCGATCCAGACCTCTAGTGCCTCGGCTGCGCCCTGGCCCTGGCTGTCGCTCACGCGGAACCCATCCCTGCCGTTCGTCGTTCCGGAAATAACCGGGGAAGCACCCGGGGAAGCAACAGCCCCCGGCGGCTGTTGACCCGAACGACGATACAACCGGCGGCTTTCGAATGGAGATCGGCGGGTATCCCAGTGGCGGAGGGACGTGCGCAAGGGTGAAGATCGGACACACCGCGATCGTCTTTGTGATCTAGGGGTTTCAACCCCTACCAGCCCAGGTAGGGTCTGGGAACGTCCAGCTCCCCTTGGAGGAGGTGAGGACCGTGGCGGCCCACGACGACGAATTCAACCGTGGCGGCCGACCCGCTCGTGGTTCGGAAGACCCCATGAGCCAGGTCGCCTTTCTTGAGCAGGAGATCGCCGTCCTGCGACGCAAGCTCGCCGACTCTCCGCGGCACACGAGGATTCTCGAGGAGCGGATCGTCGAGCTGCAGACCAACCTGGCGGGCGTCTCCGCACAGAACGAACGGCTCGCGAGCACCCTGCGCGAGGCCCGCGACCAGATCGTGGCCCTCAAGGAGGAGGTCGACCGGCTGGCCCAGCCACCGGCCGGCTTCGGGGTGTTCCTACAGGCCAACGACGACGGCACCGCCGACATCTTCACCGGCGGCCGCAAGCTGCGGGTCAACGTCAGCCCGTCCGTCGAACTCGACGAGGTCAAGCGCGGCCAGGAGCTGATGCTCAACGAGGCGCTGAACGTCGTGGAGGCGATGGAGTTCGAGCTGGTCGGCGACATCGTCACCCTCAAGGAGATCCTGGAGGACGGCGAGCGCGCCCTGGTGATCGGGCACACCGACGAGGAGCGCGTGGTCCGGCTCGCCGAGCCGCTGCTCGACGGCACCCTGCGCACCGGCGACGCGCTGCTGCTCGAACCCCGCTCCGGCTACGTGTACGAACGCGTGCCCAAGAGCGAGGTCGAGGAGCTGGTCCTCGAAGAGGTCCCCGACATCGACTACCGGCAGATCGGCGGCCTCGGCAACCAGATCGAGCAGATCCGCGACGCGGTCGAGCTGCCCTACCTGCACGCCGACCTGTTCAAGGAGTACGAACTGCGGCCGCCCAAGGGCGTGCTGCTGTACGGCCCGCCCGGCTGCGGCAAGACGCTCATCGCCAAGGCGGTCGCCAACTCGCTCGCCAAGAAGGTCGCCGAGGTCACCGGCCGGCCGCAGGGCAAGAGCTACTTCCTGAACATCAAGGGTCCCGAGCTGCTCAACAAGTACGTCGGCGAGACCGAGCGGCAGATCCGCCTGGTCTTCCAGCGGGCCCGGGAGAAGGCCTCCGAGGGCACCCCGGTCATCGTCTTCTTCGACGAGATGGAGTCCCTGTTCCGCACCCGCGGCTCGGGCGTCAGCTCCGACGTGGAGAACACCATCGTCCCCCAGCTCCTCGCCGAGATCGACGGCGTCGAGGGCCTGGAGAACGTGATCGTGATCGGCGCCTCCAACCGCGAGGACATGATCGACCCGGCCATCCTGCGCCCCGGCCGGCTCGACGTGAAGATCAAGATCGAGCGTCCGGACGCCGAGGCGGCCAAGGACATCTTCTCCAAGTACCTGGTCGACACCCTCCCGCTGCACTCCGACGACCTCGCCGAGCACGGCCAGTCCCGGGCCGGCACCGTGGACGCCATGATCCAGTCGGTGGTCGAGCGGATGTACTCCGAGAGCGAGGAGAACCGCTTCCTGGAGGTCACCTATGCCAACGGTGACAAGGAGGTCCTGTTCTTCAAGGACTTCAACTCCGGCGCGATGATCCAGAACATCGTGGACCGGGCGAAGAAGATGGCGATCAAGGACTTCCTCGACCACGACCAGCGCGGGCTGCGGGTGAACCACCTGCTCGCCGCGTGCGTGGACGAGTTCAAGGAGAACGAGGACCTGCCGAACACCACCAACCCCGACGACTGGGCGCGGATCTCCGGCAAGAAGGGCGAGCGGATCGTGTTCATCCGCACCCTGGTGACCGGAAAGCAGGGAGCGGACACCGGACGCTCCATCGACACCGTGGCGAACACCGGACAGTATCTGTAAGCACTACCCTCCGGCTGCGGGTCCCGACCAGCGGGTACCCGCAGCCGGTGTGTTTCGGGCCCGGACGGGCCGGAGCCGGGCAAGGAGGGCCGCATGACCGTACGGCGAGTAATGGGTATCGAGACGGAGTACGGCATCTCCGTCCCCGGCCACCCCAATGCCAATGCCATGCTCACCTCGTCCCAGATCGTCAACGCCTACGCGGCGGCGATGCACCGGGCGCGGCGCGCACGCTGGGACTTCGAGGAGGAGAACCCGCTGCGGGACGCCCGCGGCTTCGACCTCGCCCGGGAGGCGGCCGACTCCACCCAGCTCACCGACGAGGACATCGGCCTCGCCAACGTGATCCTCACCAACGGCGCCCGGCTCTACGTCGACCACGCCCATCCGGAGTACTCCTCGCCGGAGATCACCAACCCGCGCGACGCGGTGCTGTGGGACAAGGCGGGGGAGCGGATCATGGCCGAGGCGGCGGTGCGCGCCGCCCAGCTGCCCGGCGCCCAGCAGATCCTGCTCTACAAGAACAACACGGACAACAAGGGCGCCTCCTACGGCACCCACGAGAACTACCTGATGCGCCGGGAGACCCCGTTCTCGGACATCGTCCGGCACCTGACGCCGTTCTTCGTCTCCCGGCAGGTGGTCACCGGCGCCGGGCGGGTCGGCCTCGGCCAGGACGGGCACGAGGACGGCTTCCAGCTCAGCCAGCGCGCGGACTACTTCGAGGTCGAGGTGGGGCTGGAGACCACCCTCAAGCGCCCGATCATCAACACCCGGGACGAACCGCACTCCGACGCGGAGAAGTACCGCCGGCTGCACGTGATCATCGGCGACGCCAACCTCTCGGAGATCTCCACCTACCTCAAGCTGGGCACCACCTCGCTGGTGCTGTCCATGATCGAGGAGGGGTTCATCAAGGTCGACCTCGCGGTGGACCAGCCGGTGCGGACCCTGCACGAGGTCTCCCACGACCCCGGGCTGCGCCGGCTCATCACGTTGCGCAACGGCCGTAAACTTACGGCCGTACAGCTCCAGATGGAGTACTTCGACCTCGCCCGCAAGTACGTCGAGGAGCGCTACGGCGCCGACGCCGACGAGCAGACCAGGGACGTGCTGACCCGCTGGGAGGACGTCCTGGGCCGCCTGGAGACCGACCCGATGAGCCTGTCCGGCGAGCTGGACTGGGTGGCGAAGCTGGAGCTGCTGGAGGGCTACCGGCGCCGCGACGGCCTGGACTGGGACGCCGCCCGGCTGCACCTGGTCGACCTCCAGTACGCCGACGTGCGCCCCGACAAGGGCCTGTACAACCGCCTGGCGGCCCGCGGCCGGGTCAAGCGGCTGCTGACCGAGGACGAGGTGCTGCGGGCGGTACAGCGCCCGCCGGAGGACACCAGGGCCTACTTCCGCGGCCGCTGCCTGGAGCAGTACGCCGACGACGTGGCCGCCGCCTCCTGGGACTCGGTGATCTTCGACCTGCCCGGCCACGACTCGCTCCAGCGCGTGCCCACCCTGGAGCCGCTGCGCGGCACCCGGGAGCACGTCAAGGACCTGCTGGACCGCTGCCGCACGGCCGACGAGCTGGTCCGCGTGCTGTCCGGTGGCTGATCCGCGGCTGAAACGGCCCGGAACCGGGAATCAAGTCCCTAGCACTCGGACGTTGTCGTATTCGAGGGCCGTAGTCGGACCCTCCTTGTAGGGTCTGATCTTGTACGCACGCAACCGAGCGGGGTGAGGGACATGGCTACCAAGGACACCGACGGCGGACAGCAGCGGGCTACGCGTTCCACGGACGAGGCCGAGGAGGTCCAGGAGGACACCAAGGCCGCCGAGGACCTCAAGGAGCGCCACGAGAAGCTCTCGGACGACGTGGACTCGGTCCTCGACGAGATTGACGACGTCCTGGAGGAGAACGCCGAGGACTTCGTGCGCTCCTTCGTCCAGAAGGGCGGCGAGTAGCCGCTCACCCGTTCGTCCGCCCCGCGTCCTGTGGACCGCGGGGCGGATGGATGCGGGGCCCATGGGTAGGGTCCGTAGCAAACACCATGATCGTGTGGAAGGAATCGCGTGGAAGCCAACACTCGTAAGCCCGGGCATCTGCCGGCTGCCTTCCTGACGCCCGGCTCGTCGTCGTTCCTCGACTTCCTCGGCGAGCACTCGCCCGAGCTGCTGCCCGGCAACCGGGCGCTGCCCGCGGTCAAGGGCGCGGTTGAGCTGCCGCACGGCACCACCATCGTGGCCGCCGTCTTCGACTCCGGCGTCGTGCTCGCCGGCGACCGCCGCGCCACCATGGGCAACGTGATCGCCCAGCGCGACATCGAGAAGGTCTTCCCGGCCGACGAGTACTCCGCGGTCGGCATCGCCGGCACCGCCGGCCTGGCGGTCGAGATGGTCAAGCTCTTCCAGCTGGAGCTGGAGCACTACGAGAAGATCGAGGGCGCCACGCTCTCCCTGGAGGGCAAGGCCAACCGGCTGTCCACCATGATCCGCGGCAATCTCGCGATGGCCATGCAGGGCCTCGCCGTGGTCCCCCTCTTCGCCGGTTACGACACCGACCGCGCCAAGGGCCGCATCTTCTCCTACGACATCACCGGCGGCCGCACCGAAGAGGTCAACTTCGCCACCACCGGCTCCGGTTCGGTCTTCGCCCGCGGCGCGCTGAAGAAGCTCCACCGCCGCGACCAGACCGAGCAGCAGACCGTCACCGCGGTCATCCAGGCGCTGTACGACGCGGCCGACGACGACTCGGCCACCGGCGGCCCGGACCTGACCCGGCAGATCTTCCCGATCGTCACCGTCATCACCGAGGACGGCTTCCGCCGGCTCGAGGAGTCCGACGTCGCCGCGATCGCCCGCTCGGTGCTCGACGGCCGGCTCGAACACCCCGACGGCCCGCAGGCCGAGGTGCTGTGACGCCCGCTCACCCGCCGCGCCCGCCGCGGCCCTTGACCTACGCAGCAGCGCCGACGACAGCAGAAAGGCACGGTTGAGCCGGTGTCCACGCCCTTTTACGTTTCGCCCCAGCAGGCCATGGCGGACCGCGCGGAGTACGCCCGCAAGGGGATCGCGCGCGGCCGCAGCGTCGTGGTGCTCCAGTACGTCGACGGGATCGTCTTCGTCGCCGAGAACCCCTCGCGGGCGCTCCACAAGGTCAGCGAGATCTACGACCGGATCGCCTTCGCCGCCGTCGGCAAGTACAACGAGTTCGAGAACCTCCGGATCGGCGGGGTGCGCTACGCCGACCTGCGCGGCTACACCTACGACCGCGACGACGTCACCGCGCGCGGCCTCGCCAACGTCTACGCGCAGACCCTCGGCACCATCTTCTCCAGCGTCGGCGAGAAGCCGTACGAGGTGGAGCTGATCGTGGCCGAGGTGGGCGCCGCGGCCGAGGACGACCAGATCTACCGGCTGCCGCACGACGGGTCCATCGTCGACGAGCACGGTGCCGTCGCCGTCGGTGGCAACTCCGACCAGATCGGCAGCTACCTCGACCAGCGGCACCGCGACGGCATGACCCTGGCGGAGGCGCTGGCGCTGGCCGTCGAGTCCCTCGGGCGCGACTCCAACGGCGGGAGTGACCGGCAGCTCACCGCCGAGCAGCTCGAGGTCGCGGTCCTCGACCGCACCCGGCCCCAGCAGCGCAAGTTCAAGCGCATCCTCGGCCGCCAGCTCTCCCGCCTCCTCGAGTCCGACAGCGCGGCCACCACGAAGACGGACGACCCCTCGGACGAAGAAGAGGAGTAGCCCTCCCCGCCCCTCCCCCCGGCCAACCCGGTTCTGTCGGTTGGGGACCACCTGTCGGTGGTGGGCTGGTCGCGCAGTTCCCCGCGCCCCTGCCCCCGGGGTGGGCTGGTCCTGTGGGTCGGGGGACCACCTGTGGGTGGTGGGCTGGTCGCGCAGTTCCCCGCGCCCCTGGGCCCCTCGGGCCAGCCCGGTCCCGTCGGTTGGGGGACTACCCGCGTCCCTGCGTCGCTGTGCGCTGCGGAGCAGCCGCACTCACCCAGGGGCGCGGGGAACTGCGCGCCGAGCCACGGTGCGCCGGCAGTTAGGTGCGTACCGCAAGGGGCAAGCACCCAGGGGCGCGGGGAACTGCGCGACCAGCCACCGCGCACCGGCAGTCGCGCGCGTGCGGCAAGTGGCACGGACCGTCACGGCGCCAACGCAGTGGACCCGCGGGGAACGAGTTGGACGGGCAGCTCGACCGGGGCGACGGGCACCCCGTCAATGCACCCGAGCAACGTGGCCATACCCTGCGCCCCGACCTCCTCGGCGGGAAGCCGCACCGTGGTGAGCTCGGGATCGAGCGCGGTCGCGAGTTCGAGATCGTCGAAGCCCGAGACGGACAGGTCCTGCGGCACCCGGAGCCCGAGCCGCCGCGCGGCCTTGCAGGCGCCGGCGGCGAGGATGTCGCCGTCGCAGAGGAGCGCGGTGGGTCGGGGCCCGGCCCCGGTGAGGGCGCGCACGGCCGCGTCATGAGCCGCACGGACGTTCAGCCCGCACCGCTCGATCCCCGGCAGGGCCCCCTCGACGCCCGCGAGCTCCTCGCGGACGGTCTGCGCCCGCACCCGGAACGTCCAGGTGTCCACGTCGGCCGCGAGATGCGTGATCCTGCGGTGGCCGAGCCCCACGAGGTGCCGCACCACCTGGCGGATGCCGTCCGCGACGGCGAGGTCGACCGTCGGCGGACCGCCCGCCGCCCCGGGCCCGCTGTCCAGCATGACCAGCGGCAGCCCGCCCTCGGCGATCCCCGCGAGCGCGTCGGCCGCCATGGAGGAAGCGATCACCCCGTCGATCGCGGCCCGCGCGGGCCCGAACGGGTCACGGGCCGGCCCGACCCCCTCGGGCGAGGGGTAGAGCACCACCCCGAAGCCGTGCGCGTCGGCCACCCGCGCGGCCCCGGCGTAGACCCGGGCGAAGTACTCGTGGGTGAGCGCGGGCACCACGAGTAGCGCTGTCCTGGTCCGCCCCAGCCGCAGGCTGCGCGCGGCCGCGTTCGGCCGGTACCCCAGTTCCCCGGCCGCCCCCCGCACCGCCTCCGCGGTGCGCTCCGAGACCCGCCCGCGCCACTTCCCGCCGAGCACCAGCGACACCGTCGCCTGCGACACGCCGGCCACCCGCGCCACATCGCGCGATGTGGGTCGATCGCTCCCGGCCACCTCGCCCGCCGCCTTCCTGGAACCCGCCCCACGGTCTGGACCCGTGAGCTGTCGACATGGTACGTATGACGCCGACGACGTTATACGTAACACTGACTTGCGGAGGGGCGATGGCGAGCGGCTACGGCGACCTGTTGCGGACCCGGCACGCCGCGCGGCTGCTCGGCGGCACCCTGCTGGGCCGGCTGCCCAACGCGATGTCGGGGCTGGCGATCGTGCTGTTCGTCCGGGCGCACGGCGCCGGCTACGGCCTGGCCGGCACCCTGTCCGCGCTGTACGGGCTCGCGGTCGCCCTCGGCCAGCCGCTGCTCGGGCGGGCGGTGGACCGCAGGGGGCAGCCGCGGGTGATGGCGGGGGCCGCGCTGCTGTCGGCGGCCGGGTTCGGGCTGCTCGCCGCCAACGGCCCGCGCCCGCTGCCCGTCGCGGTCGCCGCGGTGCTGCTCGCCGGGGTCGCCACACCGCCGCTGGAAGGCGGCCTGCGGGCGCTGTGGCCGGCGGTGCTGGACCGGGAGGAGCAGGTGCGCCGCGCCTACGCACTGGACGCCGCCGCCCAGGAGGTGCTGTTCACGCTGGGGCCGCTGCTGGTCACCGCGGCGGTCGCGGCCGCCTCCGAGGCCGCCGCGGTGGTCCTCACCGGGCTGCTGGGCGTGGCCGGCACCCTGATCGTCGTCACCTCCGGGCCGTCCCGGCAGTGGCGCGCCGAGGTCCGCGAGCCGCACTGGCTGGGCGCGCTGCGCTCGCCCGGGCTGCTGGCGCTGCTGGGCGCCTGCTTCTTCGTCGGCATCGCGCTGGGCGCCTTCTCGCTGGCCGCGGTCGCCTACGGGGACGCGCACGGCGGCGGCTCCGCCGCGTCCTACCTGCTGGCCGCCAACGGCTTCGGCGCGCTGACCGGCGGCCTGGTCTACGGCACCCGCACCTTCGCCGGCGCCCCCGAGCGGCGGCTGCGGCTGCTCGCGGTGGGCCTGGCCGCCTGCTACCCGCCGCTGCTGCTCGCCCCCGCGCTGGGCTGGATGCTGCCGCTCGCCGCGCTGTCCGGGCTCTTCCTGGCGCCCACCCTCGCCTGCGCCTTCCTGGTGGTCGACCGACACGCCCCGCCGGGCACCGTCACGGAGGCGTTCTCCTGGGTGGTGACCGCCATGGGGGTCGGCGCGGCGCTGGGCACCGCGGTCGCCGGGGTCGCCGCGCAACACGTCGGAACCTCCGCCGGATTCGGGGTTTGCGCCGCCTGCGGGGCCGTGGCGCTGGGCGTACTGCTGTCCACCGGGCGAATCCTGACGCCCCGCGAGGTCGAAACCGGTCGGCAGGTCACGGAAAAAGATCCAAACCGTGCCCCCGATCCCCGTTTCAGCACGTCGGATCAGGCGTAATGTTCAGACATGGACCGCCGCATTTTCGGGCTGGAGAACGAGTACGGCGTCACATGCACGTTCAGGGGACAGCGGCGTCTGTCCCCTGACGAGGTGGCGCGGTACCTCTTCCGCCGTGTCGTGTCATGGGGCCGCAGCAGCAATGTTTTCCTCCGCAATGGGGCCCGCCTCTATCTCGACGTCGGCTCGCACCCGGAGTACGCCACTCCCGAGTGCGACAACGTCACCGAACTCGTCACGCACGACAAAGCCGGGGAACGCATCCTCGAGGGCCTTCTGGTGGACGCCGAGCGGCGCCTGCACGAAGAGGGCATCGCCGGCGACGTCTACCTCTTCAAGAACAACACCGACTCGGCCGGCAACTCCTACGGCTGCCACGAGAATTACCTGGTCGCCCGGCACGGGGAATTCTCCCGGCTGGCGGACATCCTGATTCCCTTCCTCGTCACCCGCCAGCTGCTGTGCGGCGCGGGCAAGGTGCTCCAGACCCCGCGCGGCGCGGTCTTCTGCGTCAGCCAGCGCGCCGAGCACATCTGGGAGGGCGTCAGCTCGGCGACCACCCGCTCCCGGCCGATCATCAACACCCGGGACGAGCCGCACGCCGACGCCGAGCGGTACCGCAGGCTGCACGTCATCGTCGGCGACTCCAACATGTCGGAGACGACGATGCTGCTCAAGGTCGGCGCCACCGACCTGGTGCTGCGGATGATCGAGGCCGGCACCGTGATGCGCGACCTGACCCTGGAGAACCCGATCCGGGCCATCCGCGAGGTCAGCCACGACATCACCGGCCGCCGCAAGGTGCGGCTCGCCTCCGGCCGGGAGGCGTCCGCGCTCGACATCCAGCAGGAGTACTACTCCAAGGCCGTCGAGTTCTGCGAGCGCCGCGGCATCCGCAGCGGCGTCATCGACCAGGTGCTGGAGCTGTGGGGCCGGGCCCTGGAGTCCATCGGCAGCGGCGACCTGTCGAAGATCGGCACCGAGATCGACTGGGTGATGAAGTACCAGCTGATCGAGCGCTACCGCAACCGCGACAACATCACCATGTCCCACCCGCGGGTCGCGCAGATAGACCTCGCGTACCACGACATCCACCGCCGGCGCGGGCTGTACTACCTGCTGGAGCGGAAGGGCCAGGCCAAGCGGATCTGCAGCGACCTGAAGATCTTCGAGGCGAAGTCGGTGCCGCCGCAGACCACCCGGGCCCGGCTGCGCGGCGACTTCATCCGCCGCGCCCAGGAGCAGCGCCGCGACTTCACCGTCGACTGGGTGCACCTGAAGCTCAACGACCAGGCGCAGCGCACCGTGCTGTGCAAGGACCCGTTCCGGTCGGTGGACGACCGGGTGGAGAAGCTGATCGCCGGTATGTGACCCGGTATGTGACCCGGCATCCGCCACCTTCGGCCCCACCGGCCGCGCAGGCCCCGTGCGTATCTCGTACGGGGCCTGCGGCACGCCGTAGGGTGTGGGGGCTGTACTCGTGTTCTCCGCCATGGATCGACCCAGCAGGCCCCCACTCCGACGACCGTAACGAGGATTTCCGTGCGCCGACGCTCAGTACTGCTCTCCGTACCCGCGCTCCTGCTCACCGCCGCCGGCTGCGGCAGCGACAGCAAGAGCGGCTCGGCGAAGCCCAGTTCGTCGCCGTCGGCGACCACTTCGGCCGCCTCGCCGAGCGCCTCGGCGACCCCGACGGCGAAGATCGTCTCCGGCCCGGTGCCGGGGATCACCGCGGGCACCGGCTTCAACCAGAAGCCCACCGTCGCCAAGGGCACCGGCACCCCTTCCTCCGACCTCGCCGTGAAGACGGTGATCAAGGGCGACGGCGCGAAGATCGCCAGCGGCGACTACGTCCAGGTGAACTACCTGGGGCAGATCTGGAACACCGGGAAGGTCTTCGACACCTCCTTCGGCAAGAGCCCGTACACGAACGTGATCGGCGAGGGCAAGCTCATCCCCGGCTGGGACCAGGGCCTGGTCGGCCAGAGCGTCCACAGCCGGGTGGAGATGGCGATCCCGCCGTCGCTCGGCTACGGCAGCAGCGGCAACTCGCAGGCCGGCATCAAGGGCACCGACACGCTGGTGTTCGTCATCGACGTGCTCGACCGCTTCGACGCGAAGAGCTCCGCCAAGGGCAAGGCGGTCGCGCAGAACGACGCGGCCCTGCCGAAGGTCGGCACCAACACCGACGGCAAGATGCCCTCGCTGACCATCCCGAAGAGCGCCAAGGCCCCCACCAAGCTCGTCTCGGCCTACATCCTCGAAGGCGACGGCCCGGTGATCAAGTCCACCGACGCGGTGCTGGCGCAGTACCAGGGCAAGGTGTGGACCACCGGCAAGGAGTTCGACTCCAGCTACAGCCGCAGCCAGCTGGCGGCGTTCGAGCTGAGCCAGCTCATCAAGGGCTGGCAGGAGGGCCTGGTCGGCAAGAAGGCCGGCAGCCGCATCCTGCTGGTGACCCCCGGCTCACTCGCCTACGGTGCCAACCCGCCGTCGGGCAGCGGCATTCCGAAGAACGCGACGCTGGTCTTCACCCTCGACGTGCTGGCCATCCTCTGAGGTCTGCAAGACTGTTCGGGTTGCCCGCAACAGCACAAGGAGCACCGCAGTGAGCATCGACAAGCCCGAGATCGACTTCCCGGGCGGCGAGCCGCCGGCCGGCCTCGAGGTCAAGGACATCTGGGAGGGCGACGGCCCGGTCGCGAAGGCCGGCGACACCGTCTCCGTCCACTACGTGGGCGTCGCGTTCTCCACCGGCGAGGAGTTCGACGCGAGCTGGAACCGCGGCGTGCCGCTGCAGTTCCAGCTCGGTGTCGGCCAGGTCATCGCCGGCTGGGACCAGGGCGTGCAGGGCATGAAGGTCGGCGGCCGCCGCCAGCTGACCATCCCCGCGCACCTCGCCTACGGCGACCGCGGCGCCGGCGCCGCCATCGGCCCGGGCGAGACCCTGATCTTCGTCTGCGACCTCGTGAGCGTCTGACCGCACGAGCATCTGATCCGACGAGCGCCTGATCGGACGAGCGCCTGATCGGACGAGCGTTTGACCACCGCGCACCGGGGCGCCCCCGGTGCGCTGACCTCGGCCCCCGCCGCTGTCCGGCGGGGGCCGCGGGTTTTGGGGGCGGCGCCGCTGAGCGGTACGGTTCAGCGGGGCCACGCCCGCGGGCGCGCCGGGCGGGAGAACACACGGATGAGGGCGTACTGATGGCGATCGCCAAGGCCGAGCGGCTGATGAACCTCGCGCTGTGCCTGATGAACACCCGGCGCCCGGTCAGCAAGCGCGACCTGCGCGCCTCGATCGAGGCGTACCACGAGGTCACCTCCGACGAGGCGTTCAACCGGATGTTCGAGCGCGACAAGGACGACCTGCGGGAACTCGGCCTGGTCATCGACACCGTGGAGAGCATCGACGGCGAGTTCGGCTACCTCGCCCGCAGCGACCGCAACCGCCTGCCGGACATCGCCCTGGACCCCGAGGAAGCCGCCGCGCTCGCGCTGGCCGCGAAGGTCTGGCAGCAGGCCCGGCTCGCCGAGGCCGCCAGCGGGGCGTTGCAGAAGCTGCGCGCGGCCGGGGTGCCGTACGAGGACACCACCACCGCGCTGGAGCCCCGTATCCCGGCGCCGGAGCCGGCCTTCGAGGCGCTGATGGTCGCCACCCGCGAACGCAAGGCGGTCGCCTTCGACTACCGCAAGGCCAACGCCGTACGGCCCGAGCCGCGGCTGGTCGAGCCGTGGGCGCTGGAGTGCTGGCGCGGCCACTGGTACCTGGCCGGCCACGACCGCGACCGCGGCGAGGTGCGGGTCTTCCGGCTGTCGCGGATCTCCGGCCGGGTCAGGGCGCGCGGCGCCTTCACCGTGGAGGTGCCCGACCACATCGACGTCCGCGAGGCCGTGGCGCGCTGGGCCGGCGAGGGCGCCACCGCCGCCACCGCGCGGATCAGACTGCGCCGCGACAGCGGCTACCCGCTGCGCGCCCGCGCGGTGGCCACCACCCCGGTCGACGCGGAGTGGGACGAGCTGGAGGTCCCGTACGGGCACGGCCTGGACGCGTGGCTGGCCGAGTTCGGCCCGGACGTGGTCGTGGTGGCGCCCGAGGAGTTGCGGGTGGAGCTGGTGGACCGGCTGCGCGCCGTGGCGAAGGGCTGACCGTGATCCAGTGCTGGGGGAGCGACCGATGAGCAACGCGATCGACCAGACCCGCCGGATGCTGTCCCTGGTGACGTATCTGCGCGAGCGGCCCGGGGCGCGGGTCAGCGAGGTGGCGCGGGCCTTCGGGGTGAGCGAGGCCGAGCTGATCGGCGACCTGAACGTCCTGCCGCTGTGCGGCACCAGCTTCCGCGGCGGCGACCTGCTCGACATCGACACCGACGGCGAGCGGATCTGGTGGCACAACCCCGGCACCGCGGACGACGTGGCGCAGCCGCTGCGGCTGGCCGCCGACGAGGCGACCGCGCTGCTGGTGGCCGCCCGCGCGGTGGCCAATCTGCCCGGGCTGCGCGAGGGCGACCGGCAGGCGCTCCAGCGCGCGGCGGCGAAGCTGGAGACGGCGGCCGGCGAGGCGGCCGGGGCCAGCGGCCGGCTGTCGGTGACCTTCGAGTCCGAGGGCAGCGTGTTCGCCACCGTCGACCGCGCGCTGACCGAGCGCCGCCGGCTGTGGATGCGCTACTACTCGCCGGCCCGCGACACGCTCACCGACCGCGAGGTGGACCCGATCCGGCTGTTCGCCGTCGGCCACACCTATGTGGAGGGCTGGTGCCGGCTGTCGGAGGACCGCCGCACCTTCCGGCTGGACCGGGTCGCGGAGATCCGGCTGCTGGACGAGCCGTCCGACCCGCCCAGGATCGAGCCGCGCGACCTGTCCCAGGGCCTGGTGCAGCCGGCCGGCGACGATCCCGAGGTGGTGGTCGAGGTCGGGCCCGGCGGGCGCTGGGTCGCCGAGTACTACCCGCACGACAGCGCCGAGGAGCTGCCCGACGGCGGCCTGCGGATCACCCTGCGCACGCCCGACCCCGGTTCGCTGCGCCGGCTGGCGCTGCGGCTGGGCCGCGACGGCCGGATCGTATCGCCGCCCGACCTCGCCGAGGGCGCCCGCGAGGCGGCGGTACGGGCCCTGGCCGCGTACGGTGAGTGACGCCACGGGCGGCGGTATGCTCCGGGCGGCCCGCCCGCCGCAGGACGATGCCCAACGTGACGACGACGCGGAGCCGCAGGACGCCGCGGCGGCGCCCGCGGCGGTGTTCCGGGCGAACTGCACGCACTGCCGCAGCAGCTTCCAACTGGACGCCGGAGCACTGCGGTTGGCCATCGGCGCCTCCTCCCGCAGCACCTTCTACTCCTTCACCTGCCCCGAGTGCGGCGAGGCCGTCCGCAAGCCGGCCGGGGAGCGGATCGTCGAGCTGCTCACCGGCGGCGGGGTGCCCACGATGCGGCTGACCGGCGGCTGAACCCCCGCTCGAGCCGCCGGCCGAACCCCCGGCGGGCCGTGCGGCGGCGGGCTGCGGCCTGCCCCCACCCGGCGCCCGATAGGCTCGCGCCTCATGTGGTGGCTTTTTCTCTACGTCGGGCTGTCGACCGCCGGCCTGCTGGTGCTCGGCGCGCTCGCGGTCCGGGTCTTCGCGGCCGTCCAGGCACTCGCCCACCAGGTCACCGCCAGCACCGAGGCGCTGACCGCGGCGAGCGAGCGGCTGCGCCGGGCCGCGGTTCCGCTGGCCGAGCGGACCGGGGAGATCTCACGCCGCTGAGACCTGCCGCGATTCCGGCAGGTGAGGGTACTCTTGCCCCGGCGGCCCGCGAACCAGGCGCGACTCGGGCCGCAGCCGGGTGGACGACGGTGCTTACGTCGCCGTCCGCAGCCGCGCGCTACGATCACCGCGCGGCACGGCTTCGGGCACCCGCCCGGCTCCGGACCGTGGGCGCACGGACCACGCCGCCAAGGTGAGAAGGTGGACCTTCGATGCTCAGCAACCTGAAACCCCTGGAAATCCTCCTCATCATCGCCGTCGTCGTCGTCCTGTTCGGCGCGAAGAAGCTTCCCGACCTCGCGCGTTCGGTCGGCAAGTCCGCCCGCATCCTCAAGAGCGAGGCCAAGGCGATGAAGAGTGACAGCACCGCGCAGGCCGACGGTGCCGCCGCGCCGCAGACCGCCGCCCGTACCATCCAGTCCGCCCCGGGCGACACCGCCAGCGCGCGCCCGGTGAGCGAGCCGGCCCGCACCACCAGCCAGAGCTGATCCGAGACCGTTACCGCCGCCCGGCCGTCCCCCGCGGCGACCGGCGACAGGTGAAGGACCAAGCCGGGACCGGGTGCTCCGGTGGCGGCTGCCGCACGAGACGAGGACGTGGGTGCTCAAGACTGCCCGCAAGCAGGCGACGAAGGACCCCGAGGGCCGGATGCCCCTCGCGGACCATCTGCGTGAGCTGCGCAACAGGCTGTTCAAGTCGGTCCTGGCGATCCTCGTCGTCACGATCGTGGCGGCGGTGTTCTACAAGCACATCATCGAGCTGCTCCAGCACCGCATCCCGGCGAACGTCCGCTGTGTGAACGGCGCGGTGCCCACCGCCGAGCAGAAGACGCACACCGAGGCGTGCGCGCAGATGACCGTGAGCGGTCTGCTCGGCGGTTTCTCGATCGCGCTGAAGGTCTCGCTGATGGCCGGCGTGGTCGTCTCCTCCCCGGTGTGGCTCTACCAGCTGTGGGCCTTCCTCGCGCCCGGGCTGCACAAGAACGAGAAGCGCTACACGCTCGGCTTCGTCGCCGCCGGTGTGCCGCTGTTCCTGGCCGGCGCCGTGCTCGCGTACGAGATCCTGCCGCAGACCGCGCGGATCATGATCGGGTTCGTCCCCAGCGACACCACGAACCTGCTGCCGCTGGACGACTTCCTCGACCTCGTGGCCCGGCTGATCATCGTCTTCGGCCTCGCCTTCGAGCTGCCCCTGGTGCTGGTCCTGCTGAACTTCACCGGCATGGTCACCGGGCGGCGGATGCTCGGGTGGTGGCGCGGCATGGTCATCGGCATCACCGTCTTCGCGGCCGTGGCCACGCCTACCGGTGACCCGCTGTCGATGTCGCTGCTCGCCGCGCCCATCGTGCTGCTGTACTTCCTCGCGATGATCGTCTGCTTCTTCAACGACCGCCGCCGGGACCGCCGCCGCTCGGCCGATCCCGACTTCGCGCTCGACCCCGACGAGGCGTCCAGCCTCGACTACGTCCCCGAGCAGGTTGCCGCGCAGCCGTTCGACGCCGACGCGGAGCGCCGCACCTCCGACGACGACTACGGCGACGCCACGTAGCGGCTCCCCGCTGCGGGGTCCTGTTCGTCTTCCGGGTGCGCCCCGGTGGCGGGCCGGTCGCGCCGTTCCCCGCGCCCCTGTTCTGGCGGCTCGCCGTCGCCGGGGCGCGGGCACACACGTAACGCAAGGGGCGGTCAGCCCGGGGGAAGGGGAGCGCGGGGGTGGGCAGGGAGATCACGCTGGCCGTGAATCCGGCGGCCGGGCGGGGGCGGGCCGCTGCGGCGGGCGGGCGTGCGGCGGGGGAGCTGAGGGCGGCCGGGTTCCAGGTGCGGGAGGAGGTCGGCGCGGACGCGGCCGACGCGGTGGCGCGGATGCGGGCCGCGGTGGCGGACGGCACCGCGGCGGTGGTGGCCGTCGGCGGCGACGGGATGGTGTCGCTGGCGCTCCAGGCGGTGGCGGGCACGGACACGCCGCTGGGCGTGGTCGCCGTGGGCACCGGGAACGACTTCGCGCGGGCCAACGGCCTGCCGGTGAAGGACCCGGCCGCCGCCGGGCGGACCCTCGCGCGGGCGCTGGCCGAGGGCCGTACCCGCCGGATCGACCTGGGACGGGTCGGCGACACCTGGTTCGGCACCGTGCTGGCCTCGGGCTTCGACTCGCGGGTCAACGACCGGGGCAACCGGATGCGCTTCCCCGGCGGCCGCTTCCGCTACGACGCGGCGATGCTCGCCGAACTGGCCGCGCTGCGCCCGATCCCCTACACGGTGGCCTTCGACGACGCCCCTGAGCAGCAGGTGGAGGCGACCCTGATAGCCGTCGGCAACGGCACCTCCTACGGTGGCGGCATGCGCATCTGCGCCGGCGCGCGGCCCGACGACGGGCTCTTCGACGTGTGCGTGGTCGGCCCGTGCAGCCGCACCACGCTGCTGCGGGTCTTCCCCCGCGTCTACCGCGGCACCCACACCGCGCACCCCGTGGTCACGGTGCACCGGGCGGCACGGGTGCGGCTGAGCGCGGCGGGCGTCACCGGGTACGCCGACGGGGAGCCGCTCGGCCCGCTGCCGCTGACCGCGCGGACCGTACCGGGCGCCCTGCACCTGCTGGTGTGAGCCCCCCGGCGGGAGTCGGGCGGTAAAGATCACGCACGGTGTCGGTGCCCCCGGGTAGGCTCGTGCAGGAGATGACCGAAGAGATGTCGCCAGCCGAGCGCTACGCCGCCAGCCGTCGCCGCGCCGCAGAGAACGCCACCGCGCTCGCGCAGTTCCGCGAGCTGTACGAGTTCGGCCTCGACCCGTTCCAGATAGACGCCTGCCGCGCGCTGGAGGGCGGCAGCGGAGTCCTGGTCGCCGCCCCCACCGGCTCGGGTAAGACGATCGTCGGCGAGTTCGCCGTCCACCTGGCCCTGGCCGAGGGCCGCAAGTGCTTCTACACCACGCCCATCAAGGCCCTGTCCAACCAGAAGTACAACGACCTGGCGAAACGCTACGGCGCCGCGAAGGTCGGCCTGCTCACCGGTGACAACAGCGTCAACGGCGACGCGCCCGTGATCGTGATGACCACCGAGGTCCTGCGCAACATGCTCTACGCGGGCTCCCCGGCCCTCGACGGCCTCGGCTACGTGGTGATGGACGAGGTGCACTACCTCTCCGACCGCTTCCGGGGCGCGGTGTGGGAGGAAGTGATCATCCACCTGCCGCAGTCGGTGACCCTGGTGTCGCTGTCGGCGACGGTGTCGAACGCGGAGGAGTTCGGCGACTGGCTGGACACCGTACGCGGCGACACCGCGGTGATCGTCTCCGAGCACCGGCCGGTGCCGCTGTGGCAGCACGTCCTGGCCGGGCGGCGGATGTACGACCTGTTCGAGGAGAAGTCCGGGCCCGCCGACCCCGGCGGGCGCCGCGAGGTCAACGCCGACCTCGAGCGGCTCGCCCGGATGGAGAACCAGCGCACCTACCCGCGCGGCCGCCGCGGCCGGGAGGCGGACCGGGAGCGCGAGCGGCGCGCCCGCAGCCGGATCTGGACGCCCAGCCGCGCCGAGGTCATCGACCGGCTGGACAGCGAGGGCCTGCTGCCCGCGATCACCTTCATCTTCAGCCGGGCCGGCTGCGAGGCGGCCGTCCAGCAGTGCCTGTACGCGGGCCTGCGGCTGAACAACGACGACGCCCGGCTGCGGGTGCGGTCCATCGTGGAGGAGCGCACCCGCGCCATCCCCGACGAGGACCTGCACGTCCTGGGCTACTTCGAGTGGCTGGAGGGCCTGGAGCGCGGCATCGCCGCCCACCACGCCGGGATGCTGCCCACCTTCAAGGAGGTGGTCGAGGAGCTGTTCGTCAAGGGCCTGGTCAAGGCGGTGTTCGCCACCGAGACCCTGGCGCTGGGCATCAACATGCCGGCCCGCTCGGTGGTGCTGGAGAAGCTGGTGAAGTGGAACGGCGAGACCCACGCCGACATCACCCCCGGCGAGTACACCCAGCTCACCGGCCGCGCCGGGCGCCGCGGCATCGACGTCGAGGGCCACGCGGTGGTGCTGTGGCAGCGCGGCTTCGACCCGGGGGCCGTCGTCGGCCTGGCCGGCACCCGGACGTACCCGCTGCGCTCGTCGTTCAAGCCGTCGTACAACATGGCGGTCAACCTCGTCGGGCAGTTCGGGCGGCACCGCTCCCGGGAACTGCTGGAGACGTCCTTCGCGCAGTTCCAGGCCGACCGCTCGGTGGTCGGCATCGCCCGGCAGGTGCAGCGCAACGAAGAGGGGCTCGACGGCTATCAGGAGTCGATGACCTGCCACCTCGGCGACTTCGACGCCTACATGCGGCTGCGCCGCGAGCTGAAGGAGCGCGAGGCCGACCTCGCCCGGCAGGGCGCCGCGCAGCGCCGGGCCGCCGCCGCGGCGGCGCTGGAGAAGCTGAAGCCGGGCGACATCATCCACGTGCCCGCGGGGAAGTACGCCGGGCTCGCGCTCGTGCTGGACCCGGGGGTGCCCGCCGGCCGGGTCACGGGGCACCGGCGCGGCGAGGAGTACCACGACGGGCCGCGCCCGCTGGTGCTCACCGCCGAGCGCCAGGTCAAGCGGCTGGCCCAGCTGGACTTCCCGGTGCCGGTGGAGGCACTGGACCGGATGCGCATCCCCAAGTCGTTCAACGCGCGCAGCCCGCAGTCCCGGCGCGACCTCGCCTCGGCGATGCGCAGCAAGGCCGGCACCGCCGGCTGGGCGGCGCCCTCCCGGCACCGCAAGCAGCGCTCGGCGGCCGCCGACGACACCGAGATCGCCCGGCTGCGCGCCGAGATCCGCGCGCACCCCTGCCACGGCTGCGCGGACCGCGAGGACCACGCCCGGTGGGCCGAGCGCTACCAGCGGCTGCGCCGCGACACCCAGCAGCTGGAGCGGCGGATCGCCGGCCGCACCAACACCATCGCCTGCACCTTCGACCGGGTCTGCGCGGTGCTCGGCGAACTGGGCTACCTCGACGGCGACACCGTCACCCCCGAGGGGCGCCGGCTGGCCCGGCTCTACGGCGAACTGGACCTGCTGGCCAGCGAGTGCCTGCGCGACGGAGTGTGGGACGGGCTCGGCCCGGCCGAACTCGCCGCGTGCGCCTCGGCGCTGGTCTACGAGTCCCGGCAGTCCGACGACTCGGTGCTGCCGAAGCTCCCGACCGGGAACGCGAAGGCGGCGCTCGGCGAGATGGTGCGGATCTGGGGCCGGCTGGACGCGCTGGAGGAGGACCACCGGATCAGCCAGACCGAGGGCGTCGGCCAGCGCGAGCCGGACCTCGGCTTCGCCTGGCCCGCCTACCGCTGGGCGTCCGGGCACGGCCTGGACGCGGTGCTGTCCGACGCGGACATGCCCGCCGGGGACTTCGTGCGCTGGTGCAAGCAGCTCATCGACGTGCTCGGCCAGATCGGCAACGCGGCGCCGGAGGACAGCCCGGTGCGGCGCAACGCGCGCAAGGCCGTGGACGGGCTGCTGCGGGGCGTGGTGGCGTACTCCTCGGTGGGGTGAAGTTCACCACGCGGTGTTGACGGCCGCGGCGGGCCGCCCGAACCGGGCAGCCCGCCGCGGCCGTTCCGGTGCCGGTCGCCAACTCCTTCTGCGCTTCCTGTGAGTTGGCACTGCCGGGATTTTCCGGTGCGCCGGTGTGACCTGCGCGGCGGTCCGCCGGCCGGGCGTTGAGCTGTGAGGATCGTGTGAGGGACCGGTTCCGTTTTATTGGCCGTTTACCAAAGCACTGCTTGGCTGAGGCGAGTGCATTTGACATCTATCAGCGATAGCAGGGAAGCGGTACCTGCGTGAGCAGCCAACCCCCCATCCACACGCGGCAGCACAGCGGTCGACGAGAGGCGGTACCAGCAGGACGGGAGGCCGAGGCGTTCCCCTCGGCGGTCCGGACACCCGGCAAGCGGGTCGACGGCATCGACGGGCTGCGCACCCTGGCCGTGATGCTCGTGATCATCTACCACTTCCACCCCGACAAGGTGCCCGGCGGTTCCATCGGGGTGGACATCTTCTACACGATCAGCGGGTTCGTGATCACCCGGCTGCTGCTCGCGGAGTTCGCCAGAACCGGCGGCATCGGGCTGTGGCAGTTCTACCGGCGCCGCTGGTGGCGGCTGGTGCCCGCGCTGCTGGTGGTCTGCGTCATGACCGCACTGCTCAGCTTCGCGCCCCTCCAGTCCTTCCGGCACGGCGTCTCGGCGGCGCTGCTGTCCGCCTTCTCCCTGGTCAACCTGGTCCGCGCGGCCCAGGCCGGCGCCTACTCCGGCGTCACCGCGCCGCTCGGCCACACCTGGTCGCTCGGCGTCGAGGAGCAGTTCTACCTGCTGTGGCCGCCGGTGCTGCTCCTGCTGCTGCGCCAGCTGCGGGCCCGTACGGTGCTGATCGCCGCGGCGGTGCTGACCCTGCTGCCCCTGCTGTGGCGCTTCCACCTGTGGGACGCGCAGGCCGCGCACCGCATCTACAACGGCCCCGACACCCGCGCCGACCAGCTGCTGGCGGGCGCGGTACTGGCGATCCTGCTGGCCCGGCTGGCCCCGGACGACCCCTGGCGGGAGAAGCTGCGGACCTGGGCGGCACGGCTGTGGGTGCCCGCGTTCGTGCTGCTGGGCCTGATCGTCTGGCAGGTCCAGATCACCGGGCACAGCGCCTGGATCGCGCCGGAGTACACCGTCGGGTTCCTCGTCACCGCGCTGCTCACGGTGGTGCTGCTCACCGCGCTGGAACTGCTGCCCGGCTCACCGCTGGCGAAGGTGCTCTCGATCGCGCCGCTCGCCTGGATCGGCCGTAACCTCAGCTACGGCCTCTACCTGTGGCACTACCCGCTGATGCACCTGCTCAGCGACCTGGGGGTGCGGCGGATGCTCTTCCCGTCGACCCTGCTCGCCACCTTCATCATGGCGCTGGCGTCGTACTTCCTCGTCGAGGAGCCGTGCCGCCGCTTCAAGCAGCGCGGCGGCAAGGGCCGGCGCGGCACCCCCGCCACCGCGGCGGCCCGGGAGCCGGCCGCGACGGCCGCCGCGGGCGGCTGAGGCCGCAACGCACCGCGCACCCGCACCGCACCGGCACCCGCACCGCACCGGCACCCGCACCCGCACCCGCACCCGTCACGGGAGTGCGGGTGCGGCCGGCCCGCGCAAGAGCGCCTTGCGCGGGGGTGGGGGAATTCGGTCAGCTTTGATAGGAGGGAGCGCGGCGGAAGGAGCGGGGATGGCGGAGGGGTTCAAGCGGCGCACGCCCAGCCAGTGGGGGGAAGGCGGCGCGCTGAAGGCGGAGATCCTGGCGGCGGCCGGACGGCTGCTGGCGGCGGCCGGCCGTGAGGACGCGGTGTCGCTGCGCGCGGTCGCCCGGGAGGTGGGGATCTCCGCACCCAGCATCTACCTGCACTTCAAGGACCGCTCCGACCTGGTGGCGGCGGTGACCCAGGAGGCGTACGAGACGCTCGTCGCCGACCTGCGCGCGACCTGGGACCGGGCGGAGGCGGCCGGGCCGCCGGCCGCGCTGCGGGCGATGGCCCAGCGCTACTGCGGCTTCGCGCTGGAGAACCAGACCCGCTACCGGCTGATGTTCGGTCTGGAGCGGGTGGCGGCGCCGCGCGAGCACTCCCCGCAGCACCCGGTGTGGCTGCTGTCCGGGGTGTGGCAGGACGCGGTCGCCGCCTGCCGGAGCGCCGACCCGTGCGGCGAGCGGGACCGCAAGGACGCGCTGCTGCTGTGGTCGGCGCTGCACGGGATCGTCGCCATCTCCATGGCGCTGCCCTTCGAGGCGGACCGGGAGATCATCGCGCGCCGGGCGGACGACCTGCTCGACCGGGTGATGGCCGGATAGCGACGGTGGTCACTTCGTGGTGTTGATGTGACACACGGGGTCGATATCGTTGCCCATGGCACCTAACGCCGTTAGGGATGTTGGGTGGCCGCTCTGCCGAGGAGGAACCCATGGCCGAGACCTCGACCGCCGCACCGTCGGAACACCTCGCCTACCCCGCGCCCCGCGCGAGCGGGTGCCCGTTCGACCCGCCGCCCTCCCTGCTCGCCCTGCAAGAGGAGGACGCCCCGCTGGCCCGGGCCCGGATATGGGACGGCACCAGCCCCTGGATCGTCACCCGCTACGACCAGCTGCGGGCCCTGCTCGGCGATCCCCGCCTCAGCTCCGACACCACCCACGACGGCTTCCCGTTCCGCAACGCAGCCGGCCAGGTCAGCGACCGGGTCCGCCGCACCTTCATCACCATGGACGACCCGGAGCACGCACGGCTGCGCCGCATGGTCACCGGGCCGTTCGCCATCCGGAACGTCGAGGCGCTCCGCCCGTCGGTGCAGGCCATCGTCGACGACCTCATCGACCGCCTGCTGGCCGGCCCGAAGCCCGCCGACCTCGTCGAGGCGTTCGCCACCCCGGTCCCGAGCCTGGTCATCTGCGAACTGCTCGGCGTGCCCTACACCGACCACGACTTCTTCCAGCGCAACACCCGGGTCGTGGTGCGCCGCACCTCCACCCCGGACGAGGTGGTCGCCGCGCAGACCGCGCTCATCGACTACCTCGACGACCTGCTGGGCGACAAGCTGACCCGACCCGGCGACGACCTGCTCTCCAAGCTCGCCGCGCAGCGCGTGGACACCGGGCAGATGACGCGGCGCGAGGCTGCGCAGATGGGCGTGCTGCTGCTCAGCGCCGGACACGAGACGACCGCGAACATGATCGCGCTCGGCACCGTCGCGCTGCTGCGCCACCCCGAGCAGCTCGCCCTGCTGCGTGGGACCGACGACCCGAAGGTGGTCGCCGGCGCCGTCGAGGAACTGCTGCGCTACCTCACCATCACCCACTCCGGGCGGCGCCGGGTGGCACTGGAGGACATCGAGCTCGACGGCCAGGTGATCCGCGCCGGGGAGGGCGTCATCCTCGCCGGGGACGTCGCCAACCGCGACCCGCGCGCCTTCCCCGACCCGCACCGCCTGGACCTCACCCGCGACGCCCGGCACCACGTCGCCTTCGGCTTCGGCGTCCACCAGTGCCTCGGCCAGCCGCTGGCCCGCGTCGAGCTCCAGGTCGTCTACAGCACCCTGTACTCCCGCATCCCCACGCTGCGGTTGGCGGTGGACCCCGACCAACTGGAGTACAAGCACGACGGGTTGGTCTACGGCGTCTACGAACTCCCCGTCACCTGGTAGCGGCTGCCCCGCCCGAAAATCCGCCGGCGACCCGCCGGCGACCCGCCGGCAACCCGGCCGCAAGCCCGTCGAGAGCCCTTCCAGAGCCCTTCGAAAGCGAGGTTCCCCATGAGCGCCGACACCAGTGCAGACCTGCGGGTCGAGGTGGACCAGCCCAAGTGCGTCGCGTCCGGCCAGTGCGTCCTGGCCGCGCCCGACGTCTTCGACCAGGACGACGACGGCATCGTCGAGATCCTGACCGACCGGCCCGCCGCCGACCGGTACGGGGACGTCAAGGAGGCGGCCGCGCTGTGCCCGGCCGCCGTGATCCGGCTGGTGAGTGAGTGACGGGCGCCGCCCCGCGCCGCGTGGTGGTCGTCGGGGCGTCGGCCGCCGGTCTGGCGGCGGTCGAGGCCCTGCGCCGCGACGGGTACGACGGCGCCCTGACCCTGGTCGGGGCGGAGCCGCACCTGCCCTACGACCGGCCGCCGCTGTCCAAGCAGGTGCTGGCCGGCGCGTGGCCGGCCGAGCGCACCGCGCTGCGCGCACCGGCCGAACTGGACGCGCTGGACGTGGAGTTGCGGCTCGGCGTGGCGGCCGCGGCGCTGTCGGTGGTCGGCCGCACGGTGACCCTGGCGGACGGCGCCGAACTCGGCTACGACGGCCTGGTCATCGCCACCGGGGTGCGTCCGCGGCGGCTGGGCCCGGGCGGGGCCGAGGGCCTGCACGTGCTGCGCTCCCTGGAGGACGCGCTCGCCCTGCGCGAGCGGCTGGCCGCCGGAGGGCGCCTGGTCGTGGTGGGCGGCGGCTTCCTCGGCACCGAAGTGGCCGCCGCCGCCCGCACCCTGGGCGCGGCCGTCACCCTCGTCGAACCGGCCGACGTACCGCTGGCCCACCTGCTCGGGCCGCAGGTGGGAGGGCGCCTGGCGCAGCTGCACCGCGACCGCGGGGTGGACCTGCGCACCGGCGTCGCGGTCATGGCCGTCGAGGAGGCCCGCGGCCGGGTGACGGGGGTGCGGCTGGCCGACGGCGCCCTCCTCCCGGCCGACGACGTGCTGGTGGCGATCGGCTCGCTGCCCAACACCGAGTGGCTGCGCGGCAGCGGGCTGCGCGTGGCCGACGGGATCGAGTGCGACGAGTACAGCGCCGCCGCCCCCGGGGTGTACGCGGCCGGGGATGTCGCGCGCTGGTTCAACCCGCTGTTCGGCACCCCCATGCGCGTCGAGCACCGCACCAACGCCTCCGAGCAGGGCATGGCCGCCGCCCGGAACCTGCTGCGCCCGCAGGAGCCCAGGCCCTTCGCCCCGGTCCCGTACTTCTGGTCCGACCAGTACGACCTGAAGGTCCAGGCGTACGGCCTGCCGCGCGGCAGCAGCCAGGCGCGGGTGGTCGACGGCGACCTCGCGGCCGGGCGGTTCCTCGTCGCCTACGGCAGCGGGGGCCGGGTCACCGGGGTGCTCGGGGTCGGCATGCCGCCGCGGACCCTGCGGCAGTGGCGGACCGCGGTGGCCGGCCGTACGGCGTGGGAGGAGGCGCTGCCCGTGCCGTGACAGGCGCCCGGGGCGCGCGGCGCCGGGGCGGCGCCGGTGTGCGGCGCCGGCGGCACGGCGGATGCGAACGGCCCTGCCCGGCACCTCAGTCGGTGCCGGGCAGGGCCGTGGGATCGGCGGGGGTTCAGGCGCGGGCTGCTCGCTCAGGCGCCCTCCTGCTCGCGCTCGATCTCCGCGTTCCACTCGCGCTTGGAGGACTGCCAGCCGTCCTCGTCCTTGCCGCGGCGCCAGTACCCGGAGACGGACAGGCCCTCGCGAGGGACACCGCGCTCCAGCCGCAGGTGGCGGCGCAGTTCGCGGACGAAGGTCGCCTCGCCGTGCACGAAGACCTGCACGCTCCCGGCGGGGAACTCCAGCCCGGTGACGGCCTCGACCAGCGCCGCGCCGACGGGCGCGTCCCCGCGGTGCAGCCAGACCACGTCCACGCCCGGCCCGGCGGTGAGCTTCTGCTGCTCCTCTGGCCCGGAGACCTCGACGAAGACCTTCGCGTCCGCGTCGGCCGGCAGCCGCTCCAGCGCGGCGCCGATGGCGGGCAGCGCGCTCTCGTCGCCGGCGAGCAGGTGCCAGTCGGCGGCCGGGTCGGGGGCGTACCCGCCGCCCGGGCCCATGAAGTACAGCACGTCGCCGGGCCGGGCCGAGGCCGCCCACGGTCCGGCGAGGCCCTCGTCGCCGTGGACCACGAAGTCCACGGCCAGCTCGCGGGTCGCCGCGTCGTAGGAGCGCACGGTGTACGTACGGGTGCGCGGCCAGCGCTCGCGCGGCAGGTCGCGGCGGAGTGCCTCCATGTCCAGCGGTTCGGGCAGCGTCTCGCCCTCGGCCGGGAAGAGCAGCTTGACGTAGTGGTCGGTGTACTCCCCGATCTCCAGGGGGGTGGCCGGGTCCACGCCGAGCACCACCCGGACCATGTGCGGGGTGATCCGCTCGGCGCGCAGCACGGTCGCGCGCTTCGGGGTGGGGGTCCTGCGTTGCGGTCGGTCCGCCATCGATGCGCCCGCTTCCTCGCGCTGTCGCGCGTTCGGCATGCTCAAGTACTTAGGCAAGCCTAACTGATGGATCTGCGGGTGCTCCGGGCCCGGTGCGGCTCAGCCCGGCAGGCCCGTCGTGCGCAGGGTGAGGTTGAGGCGGCCGGCGGTCAGACCGGTGGCCGGGTCGGCGGTGCCGGGGTGGACCTTGGGGACGCCGTGGTAGGCGTAGCGCGACGGGCCGCCGAAGACGAAGAGGTCGCCGGACTCCAGCAGGACGTCGGTGTAGGGCCTGGTGCGGGTGTCGGGGTTGCCGAAGCGGAAGACGCAGGTGTCGCCGATGCTCAGGGAGACCACGGGTGCGTTCGCCCGCTCGTCCTTGTCCTGGTGCATGCCCATCGCGGCGGCCCCGTCGTAGAAGTTGACCAGCGCCGTGTCGGGTGCGTACGAGGCGCCGGCCGCCGGGTCCTGGTAGGCGTCGGCGACCGCGGCGCGGCCCAACTCGGCCAGCCAGGACGGAAAGGCGGCGACCCGGGCGCCGTTCACGTCGGGCGCGGTGCGCGAGTAGGCATACGGGCGCCAGTGCCAGCCCACGCAGACCGTCTGCACGGACATCACGCCGCCGCGCGGCAGCCGGGTGTGCCGCATCGGCACCGGGCCGCGCGCCCATTCCCGGCAGGCGGCGACCAGTTCGCGCTGCCGGTCCAGGTCGAGCCAGCCGGGCACGTGGACCGCGCCGGGTGCCGGGCTGCTGCGCGGGCGGGGGAGCAGCGCGTTCACGACGGGGCGTCGGCGCGCTGCTGGTCGCGCAGGTGGGCCTGGGTGAGGGACAGTTCGCCGTGCAGCACGCGCGCGGCGAGGTCGGCGTCGCCCGCGGCGATCGCCTCCACCAGGGCCGCGTGCGCGGCCTCGCCGTGCTCCTCGTCATGGGCGCGGACGTCCATCAGGCCGAGCAGCGCGAGCATGTTCTCCCTGAGCACCGGCGCGAACTCGGCGAACAGGTCGGTCAGGACGGGGTTGTGGGCGGCGGCGACCACCTCGCGGTGCAGGGCGATGTCGGCGTCGATGAAGGCCGCACCCGGGCCGTCGGGCGGCGCGCTCCCGCGGGGGCCGGGGTCCGCGCCGTGGTCCGCCGAGCCGTGGTGCGCGCCATGGCGCGTCGAGCCGTCGTCGTCCGCCGGCCCGGCTCCCGCCCCGCGCAGGCCCGCCGCCGCGGCCGCCACCGTCCGCGCCGCGAGCGCGGCCCGCAGGGCCGCCACGTCCTCGGGCGTCCGCCGGGCCGCCGCGATCCGGGCCGCCTGGACCTCCAGCAGCACCCGCACCTCGTACACGTCCGACAGGGCCGCGCGCCGCAGCCGGGCCGGCCAGTCCTGGACCGGGCGGTCGGCGATCACGAACACCCCCGCGCCCTGCCGGGTCCGTACCATCCCCGCGCCGGCCAGCGCCCGCAGCGCCTCGCGCACGGTCGAGCGGCCCACGCCCAGCAGGGCGGCGAGCGTGGTCTCGCCGGGCAGCTTCGTGCCCACCGGCCACTGGCCGCCGGTGATCTGCTCCCGCAGCCGCTCCGCCGCCTGCTCCACCAGCGGGCTGGGCCGCAGTGAACCGAGCGTCATCGCCGTCTCCCACCTCTCCGTCCGCCCCTCGTGGCGCCGACTCTATCGGCCGCGCCCACCCCTCAGCTTGTCTGAGGACCTGAGAGGTGGTTACAGTGGCCGCCATGACGCAGCGGAGCCTTCTCCTCGGCCGCCGCGGCGGGGCCTGAGGGACCGGCACCCCGCCGCGGGGTTTCGTGCTGCCGGTCGACCACCGGCGACCACGAAGAGGAACAGCCCCACCATGACCACGTACCCCGCGAACCACCCGCGCGGCGGCGCCCGCCCGGGCGACCCGCACCCCGCGGCCGAGGCCGCCGGCGCCCCCGCGCCCACCCTGCGTACCCCGGCCGGCCCGGTGCCCGCCGGCGCCCCCTGGTGGAACCCGCAGCGCGGCAGCGCCATGCCCTACCACCGCTACCGCCCCGCCCGGGAGCGCGTCGAGGTGCGCACCTCCGGTGGGCGGCACTGGCCCTCCCGCCGGATCGACCGGGCACCGCTGTGGGTGCCGGTGGACCTGCGCGACGGCAACCAGGCGCTCGCCGAACCGATGGACCCCGCCCGCAAGCGCCGGATGTTCGACGTCCAGGTCGCGATGGGCTTCAAGGAGATCGAGGTCGGCTACCCCTCGGCCAGCCGCACCGACTTCGACTTCGTCCGCCACCTCGCCGAGTCCGGCGCGGTGCCGCAGGACGTGACCCCGGTGGTGTTCACCGCCGCCCGCGCCGACCTGATCGAGCGGACCTTCGCCTCGATCGCGGGCCTGCCGCGCGCCGTGGTGCACCTGTACACCGCGACCGCGCCGGTCTGGCGCGAGGTGGTGATCGGCCGGGAGCGGGCCGCGCTGCGGGCGCTGATCGAGCAGGCGGCCGGCCTGATGGCCCGGCTCGCCGACCGGCGGCCCGGCGTGCGCTTCCAGTTCTCACCCGAGGTCTTCAACCTCACCGAGCCCGACTTCGTCCTGGAGGTGTGCGACGGCCTGACCGAGCTGTGGGACGCCTCCCCGGACCGCCCGGTGATCCACAACCTGCCGGCCACCGTGGAGATCGCCACCCCCAACGTCTACGCCGACCAGATCGAGTACATGCACCGCCACCTCGCCCGCCGGGACGCGGTGATCCTGTCGGTGCACCCGCACAACGACCGCGGCACCGGCGTGGCCTGCGCCGAACTCGCCCTGCTGGCAGGCGCGCAGCGCGTCGAGGGCTGCCTGTTCGGCAACGGCGAACGCACCGGCAACGTGGACCTGGTCACGCTCGCGCTGAACCTGCACACCCAGGGCGTCGACCCGATGCTGGACTTCTCCGACATCGACGCGATCCGCGCCACCGTCGAGCACTGCAACCGCCTGCCGGTGCCCGGCCGCCACCCCTACGTCGGCGAGCTGGTGCACACCGCCTACTCCGGCACCCACCAGGACGCGATCAAGAAGGGCCTGGAGCACCACGCCCGCCGCGCCGCCGAGGCCGGCCGGCCCGCCGCGCAGATGCCCTGGGACGTGCCCTACCTGCCGATCGACCCCGCCGACCTCGGCCGGGACTACGAAGCGGTGATCCGCGTCAACAGCCAGTCGGGCAAGGGCGGCATCGCCTACCTGCTCAAGGACCGCCACGGCCTGGACCTGCCGCCCGCGCTGCGCGCCGACTTCTCCCGGATCGTGCAGGCCGCGGCCGACGACAGCGGCGAGGAGATCACCGCGCAGGCGCTGGGGGAGCTGTTCGCGGCCGCCTACCTCGCGCCCGCCGACACCGGGCCGCTCACCCTGACCGGCTGGCACGCCGCCGAAACCACCCCGGGCCGCCACGAGTTCACCGCCGTCCTGCACGACGGGAGCGCGTCGCCCACCGGCTCCGCCGGCCGTACGATCACCGGCGCCGGCAACGGCCCGCTGTCCGCGCTCACCGACGCGCTCGCCACCGCGGGCATCCCCGTGCACATCGAGCACTACGCCGAACACGCCACCGGCCCCGGCCCGGACAGCGCCGCGGTCGCCTACGTGCGGATCGGCGCGGGCGGGGAGAGCAGCTGGGGCGCCGGCCGGGACACCTCGGTCCTCACCGCCTCGGTCCGCGCGGTGCTGTCGGCCGTCAACCGCTCCCGCCGCGCCGGCGCGGTGGCGTAAGGCGCCCGGCCCGCAGGCCGCTCCCGGCCGCCGAAGACCTCGGGCCGCTCAGGTCCAGCCCAGGGCCGCGGACAGCCGGGACAGCGGGGAGCCCAGGCCCCAGCGGTCGGCCAGCGCGCCGAACGCGGCCGGGTCGGCGGGATCGGCGGGCAGCGCCGGGTCGAAGGCGGGCAGCGGGACGTCGGTGGCGACCCGCACCACCTTCGGCGCGACGTCCAGATAGGGCGCGGCCGCCAGGATGTTGCGGCGGCGGGCCGGCGTCAGCTTCGAGAACGGCTCGCCGGCCGCCGCCCGCACCCCCGCCAGGTCGCCGTAGAGGGTGACCAGTTCGGCCGCGGTCTTCTCGCCGATGCCCTTCACCCCGGGCAGCCCGTCACTCGGGTCGCCGCGCAGCGCGGCGAAGTCCGCGTACTGCTCCGCGCGGACGCCGTACCGCTCCTCGATCGCCCCGCCGTCGATCACGTCGCAGTCGCCGACGCCCTTGCGCGGGTAGAGCACGCGCACCCCGCGCGCGTCGTCGACGAGCTGGAACAGGTCGCGGTCGCCGGTGACGATGGCCACCGGCGCCGCGGCGGCGGTCGCGAGGGTGCCGATCACGTCGTCCGCCTCGTAGCCGGGCACGCCGACGCGGGCGATGCCGACCGCGTCGAGCACCGCCTCGATCACCGGGACCTGCGGAGAGAGGGTGTCCGGGACCTCCTCGGTGCCCGCCTCGGCGTCGGCCACGCGGTGCGCCTTGTACGAGGGGATGAGGTCCACCCGCCACTGCGGCCGCCAGTCCGCGTCCATGCACGCCACCAGCGCGGCCGGCGCGTGGTCGGCCACCAGCCGGGCGATGAAGTCGATCAGCCCGCGCACCGCGTTGACCGGGGTGCCGTCGGGCGCCCGCACCGACTCCGGCACCCCGAAGTACGCGCGGAAGTACAGGCTCGCGGTGTCGAGCAGCAGCAGTTCCCCACCGGTACGGCCGCCGCCGCCGGGCTTCACGTTCGTCACGCGGCCAGCATCGCACGCACCACCGACACCCGGCCGTACCCCGGCCCCGGGACCGGACACGAGCCCCCGCGGGGCCGGGCCGAGGGGCGTGACCTGGATGTGACCCCTGTCCTTACAGGATTCTCATCCTGGGGCCATAAGGTGACGCCGTGACGACGACGACCCCGCCCGGCTGGTACCAGGAGCCCGGGCACACAGGCAACGGCCCGGCCATGGAACGCTGGTGGGACGGGACCGCGTGGACGGAGTACACCCGCACGGCACCAGTGGCCCCGACCGCCGGGCAGCAGCCCTACGGCGGCCCGCCCGGATACGCGCCGTACCCCTCGGGCGACGTCATAGGCTCGCCCGGCGGCGGCAACCGGCGTCCGCGGACCGTGGCCATCGCCATCGGGGTCGCGCTCGTCGTCATCGGTGGCATCGTGGCCGCGGTCGTCGCGGTGGGCAACAACAACGGCAGCGACAACAGCGCGAGCAGCAGCAACCGCGGGCCGAACGCGACGATGCCGCAGCGCTCCGGCGGGCCGGGGAACCCCGAGCAGAACCCGCAGTCGCAGAACCCGGCGGACCCCAGCCAGCCGACCGACCCGACCAACCCCTCCGGCGGCGACACCGCCGTCGACGTGCTGGACGGCATCAGCCTGCCGGTGCTCGACGGCTGGACCGGCGGCACCACGCAGGACGGCCTCGCCAGCATCTCCACCGGCAGCTACACCTGCCCGGGCGACACCAGCGGCCAGCAGCAGTGCTCGCTGGGCGGCGCCTACTCCGAGCCGGCCGAGGCGCTGAAGGTCACCGCGACCACCGCCGAGGCCGCCGCCAAGGCGGACATCACCGGCAACGCGGCCGAGGCGTACAGCTCCGACACCTACGGCGCGACGACCTCGCACCAGCAGCTCCAGTCCAAGGCGGTCACGGTCGCCGGGCAGAAGGGCTACCTGGTCCGCTGGAAGGTCAGCACCAAGTCCGGCACCGAGGGCTACGTCGAGTCGCTGGCGTTCCCCGCGCCGAGCAAGAGCAGCCAGATCGTCATCGTCCGCTTCGGCTTCGACGTCAGCAGCAAGGCGCCCGGCCAGGACGTCATGGACGAGATCGCCGCGGGTATCAAGGCCGACAGCAGCGGCGCGTCCAGCGGCAGCACCGGCGGCACCGGCGTCTGACGCCCCGCCCCGCCCCAGCGCCGGCGGCCTCCCACCGCCCGGGAGGCCGCCGGCCCCTCACAGGAACGTCTTGCCCTCGCCCCGGTACGTGGGCACCTCCGCCACCACCCGGTCGCCCTCGACCAACTGCAACCGGTCGAAGCGCTCGCACAGTTCGCCCGCCTTGGCGTGCCGGAACCACACCGTGTCGCCCACCAGCAGGTCGTCGGCGGCCGAGCCGAGCAGCGGCGTCTGCACCTCGCCCGGCCCCTCCTGCGGGTCGTAGCGCAGCCCCTCCGGCAGATACGGCACCGGCAGCCGGTCCGCGCCCGGCGCGCCCGAGGCCGGATAGCCGCCGCCGAGCACCGTGACCACGCCGACCCCGGGCCGCCGCACCACGGGCATCCCGAACAGCGCCGCCGGACGGCCGTGGAAGGAGGTGTAGTTGTCGAACAGCCGCGGCACGTACAGGCCCGAGCCGGCCGCGATCTCGGTGACCGCGCCCTCCGCCGCGGTGGACTGCACACTGCCGGTGCCGCCGCCGTTGACGAACTCCAGGTCCGGCACCACCGCGCGCACCGCCCGCACCGCCTCCGCCCGCCGCGCCGCCAACTCCCGGCGCGCGGCGGACTGCATCAGCCGCACCGCGAGCGACCGCCCCGGCCGCCCCTTGATCGCGTCGCCGACGCCGGCTATGTGCCCTTCGTACGCCATGATCCCGACCACCCGGAACCCCGGGCGGGCGCCGATCGCCCGCGCGGTGTCGGCGAGCCGCTCCGGCGAGTGCAGCGGCGAGCGCAGCGCGCCGATCCGCAGCCGGCCGCCCAACTTCCGCAGGCTCGTGTCGAGTTCGAGGCAGACCCGGACCGTCTCGGTGCCGCCCGCGCCGCGCGCCGCGTCGATCAGGTCGAGTTGGGCGAGGTCGTCGACCATCACCGTGACCGTACGGGCCAGCTTCGGGTCGGACGTCAGCTCCGCGAAGCCGTCCCGGTCCGCGGACGGGTAGGCCAGCAGCACGTCGGTGAAACCGGTGCGCGCCAGCCACAGCGACTCGGCCAGGGTGAAGGACATGACGCCCTCGAACCCCTCCCGGGCCAGCACCCGTTCGAGCAGGGCGCGGCAGCGCACCGACTTCGACGCGACCCGGATCGGCTTGCCGCCCGCACGCCGGACCAGGTCCGCGGCGTTCGCGTCGAAGGCGTCCAGGTCGACGATCGCCAGCGGCGCGTCGAGGTGTGCGGTGGCCCGGTCGTAGCGGGCGCGGTCGGCTGAGCGCTGGGGCATGACCGCAGCCTGCCAGAACCCTGCTACCGAGCGGTAGACCCGGCGCCCGTGCTCCGAGTGGCAACTCACCCCGCGGCAACCCCGTAGAGTGACGCGCACAATCGACGGGAACGGTCACGAGGGAGTGCCGGGTGAGCACCGGAGTGGACAGCGGGAGCACCCCGCCGGCTTCCTTCCCCACCCTCCATCCGACATCGGGACGGCCGGTGGGCGGTCCGCAGGCGGGGCCGCCCGCGGCAGCCTCGGCGGGAGCGCCGCCGCCCGCCTCCCCGCCCGAACCGCCGAACCCGCCGCCGCCTCCCGGTCCGCCGCTGCACGGGGGTTCAACTCCCGTCCCCCCGCCGCCTGTTGCACCGCCGGCGGCGCCGCCCCTCACGCCGCCCCGGCCCGCCGCGCGGCCGTCCGTGCCGCCGCCTTCGATGCCGCCGACCGCCGCGCAGCCCGTGCGGTCCGTGCCGCAGCCGGCGCCGCAGGCGCGCCCGATGCCGCAGGCCGCACCGCCGACGCCCGCCCCGCGGCCGCCGGTCGACCCACCGTCGGCGCCCGCGCCCGCGTTCACACCGCCGCCGGTGCCGCCTGCGCCCGCCTACCCGGCCGCTCCCACGTACGCGCCCGAGCCGCCCGCACCGCGCACCTCCACCCGCGGCCGCCGGCTGCTGGCCGCGGCCAGCCTGGTCGTCGGCCTCGGCCTGGTCGGCGGCGCCGTCGCGGGCGCCGCCATCACCCACACCCCGGACCGGCCCGCGCCCGTCGCCGACGGCAGCCCGCAGGCGTTCGCGCAGGCCCGCGACGTGTGGCGCGACACCCCCGTGGACACGCTGTTCCCGCCCACCGTCGACGGCAAGGGCGGCGGGCCCGGCGGCGCCGACCGCTCCTGGACCCGGATCGGCGTGGCCGCCCCCGCCGGCTGCACCGGCGCCTTCGACCCGCTGCTCACGGAAGTGCTGGCCCCGGCCGGCTGCGTCCGCCTGCTGCGCGCCACCTACGTCGACAGCACCTCGACCACCGTCACCACCGTCGGGCTGCTCGTCGGCTCCGGCCAGGCCGCGGCCATGAGCGCGCTGGCCGAGCGGTGGAGCAGCCAGCACCTCGGCGAACGCGCCGACCTGCTGCCGCGCCCCGTCGCCTTCCCCGGCACCCCCGCCGCCGCCTTCGGCGACCGCCAGCGCGGCAGTTGGGACGTCCGGATCGCCGCGGACCTGCCGTTCGTGGTCTACGCCGTCAGCGGCTTCGCCGACGGCCGCACCGTCGCCCAGCCGGACCCGGCGGACAAGGCCGACGCGCAGGGCGCCACCACGCCCTCCGCGCAGGCCGGCCTCGGCTTCGACGCCACCGGGCTCGCCGCCGCCGTCGACGCGCGGGTGCACACCGCCGTCGACGCCCTCCGCCACCCGCAGACCACCACCGGCTCGGAGCACCACGGATGACCCCCGCCGCCGCACCTTGGCAGCGCCCCGCCGCCCGCCCTGCCGCCGACCGCCGGGACCGCCGCCGCCCGCGCGCCCTCGCGCGCGCCCTGGCCGCGCTCGCCGCGGCCGGCACCACCGTCGCGCTGGCCGCCGCACCCGCGGCCGCCGACAGCGCGCGGGCCTCCGATTGGGCGCTGTCCGCGCTGCACGCGCAGCAGGCGTGGCAGACCACCAAGGGCGCGGGCGTCACCGTGGCCGTGCTCGACACCGGGGTCGACTCCACCCACCCGGACCTGACCGGCCAGGTCCTGGCGGGCAAGGACGAGGTCGGCTTCGGCGCGAAACCCGGCGACAAGGCGTGGGCCAAGCACGGCACCGGCATGGCGGCGATCATCGCCGGGCACGGCCACGGGCCCGGCGACGGCGACGGCGTGCTCGGCATCGCCCCCCAGGCCCGCATCCTGCCGGTGCGGGTGATCCTGGAGGACAAGGACCCGCAGCGGCAGAAGGCCAGGACCGACCGCGGCGACGCGCTGCCGGCGGGCATCCGCTGGGCCGTCGACCACGGCGCCGACGTCATCAACCTCTCGCTCGGCGACGACAGCGCCACCGCCGCCCCGGTCGCCGCCGAGGACGACGCGATCCGCTACGCGCTCGGCAAGGGCGTCGTGGTCGTCGCGTCCGCGGGCAACGGCGGCGACGCCGCCGACCGCTCCTCCTACCCGGCCGCCTACCCCGGGGTGATCTCCGTGGCGGCCGTCGACCGGCACGGCGAGCACGCCTCCTTCTCCACCCACCGCTGGTACACGTCGGTGTCCGCACCCGGCGTCGAGGTCGTCATCGCCGACCCGGACCGCACGTACTACAACGGCTGGGGGACGAGCGCGGCCTCCGCGTACGCCTCGGGCGCCGTGGCGCTGATCCGCTCGGCCTACCCCAAGCTCAGCCCGGCGCAGGTCAAGCAGATCCTGGAGGACACCACCCGGGACAAGCCCGCCGGCGGCCGCAACGACGAGGTCGGCACCGGGCTGATCGACCCCGCCGCCGCGCTCGCCGCGGCGAAGAAGCTCCGGCCGGCGCCGGTGCTGCCCACCCCCGCGGCCTACCCGCACGCCTACTTCGCCCCCGGCCCGACCACCCCGGCCAAGGCGGCGTCCTCCTCGCAGCTGCTCGCCAACGGTGCGGCCACCGCCTTCGCGGCGGTCGGCGCCGCGCTGATCGCCCTGGCGGCCCTGCTGTACTTCCGGCTGCGCCGCAGCAGCTGACCGCCCTTTCCGTACCCCCGGAGCACCTCGCCCGCCGAGCGGCCCACCCGGTGACCGCGCACCCGCCGACCGCCCCGCGCCCGGCCGCGGGAGCGGCGGATAGGGTGCCGGGGTGGCGTTGAAGAATATTCCGGACCCAGGGTTCGCGACGGACGACGGCTCGGCGGACCCGGCCCTGGCCCAGGCGCTCGCCGCCTACGCGGCCGACCGCGCGACCGACGCGGACGTGGTCGCCGCGCTGCACGGCGCCCGGCTGCTCGTCCCGGTGGTGGCGGTGCTCGGCGAGGCCGAGACCGGGCCCGACGGGCTGGCCCGGGAGAAGAGCAGCGACATGGCGGTGCCGACCATCCAGGCACCCGACGGGCGCCGGGCCCTGCCCGCCTTCACCTCCACCGCCGCCCTGGCCCGCTGGCGCGCCGACGCCCGGCCGGTCGCGGTGCCCCTGCACCAGGCCCTCCAGGCGCTCGCCCACGAGAAGGCGGACACCCTCCTCATCGACATGGCCGGCCCGGTGGCCTACGAGCTGACCGGCGCCTCCCTGCGCGCCGCCGCGGCCGGTCCGGCCAGAACCGACCCGCTGGCCGACCCCGAGGTCCGCTCGGCGCTGCGCGCCGCGGTCGCCGCCGCACCCGGCATCGCCCGCGCCCACCTCACCCCCGGCGGGGCGGCCTCCGACGGCACCCTGGGCCTGGTGCTCGCCCCGGACGCCGACGTGGCTGCCGCCGCCCGCCGCGTGGCGGAGGTCCTGGCCGCCGACGAGACCCTGCGCGCCGCCCTCGTCCAGGGCCTGGACCTCGCCGTCCTCCCGCCGACCGCGAACCCCCCGGGGGAGCCGCTCTTCACCCGCTGAGCGCGCCGAGCCCGCCGCTCGTCACCGGGCGCCCGAGACACCTCGCCCGGATCTCGCCGCATATGCCCCGAGATGTGGGGTTCGCCCATTGCGGTGACAATGCAAAGGGCAGTGGTCCTCTCGTTCGAGGAGGCACGATGGACCGGCGACGTCTCACCGCGGCGGACGTGACGAACTACCGGCTCAGCGACCCCCGGGCCGTCGGCTGCGAGTTCGTCGGCACCCTCGCGCTCGTCTTCTTCGCGGTCGGCGCGGCGGTGGTGTCGGGGGCGTACATCGGCACCCTGGGCATCGCGCTGGCCTTCGGGTTCGTGCTGCTGGCCATCGCCTACGCGATCGGGCCGATCTCCGGCAGCCACGTCAACCCCGCGGTGACGCTCGGGATGCTGCTCGCCGGGCGGATCGAGCTGCGCCGGGCGGTCGAATACTGGGTGGCGCAGTTCCTCGGCGCGATCGTCGGCGCCGCGCTCCTACTGCTCGTCGCCGACCAGGTGCCCGGCTTCAGGCGGCACGGCGCCTTCGGCACCAACGGCTACGGCACGCGCTCGGCGGTCGGCATCAGCATCTTCGGCGCGTTCGTCGCCGAGGTGATCCTCACGTTCCTGCTGGTCTACGTGGTGCTCTCGGTGACGCACCGGATCGCGGTGGTCGGCTTCGACGGGCTGGCGATCGGCCTGGCCCTGGCCGTGGTCCATTTGGTGGGCATCCCGCTCACCGGCACCGGCGTCAACCCCGCCCGCAGCCTCGCGCCCGCGCTGTTCGCCGGCAGCCCGGCACTCACCCAGGTGTGGCTCTTCCTGATCGCCCCGCTGGTCGGCGCGGCGATCGCGGCGCTCGTGCACCAGGCGACGCACCCGGCGATGGCCGCGGTGAAGGCCGCCCGCGCCGCCGCGGTGGAGGAGGAGGCCGCCGCCCGCACCACGGAGGAGGGTCCCTGAGGCGGGCGGCCGATCCCCGCCCGCGGTCAGCCGTAGACCGGACCGGTGAACTTCTCGCCGGGGCCCTGGCCGGGCTCGTCCGGCACCACGGACGCCTCGCGGAAGGCGAGCTGGAGGGACTTCAGGCCGTCCCGCAGCGGGGCGGCGTGGAAGGAGCTGATCTCCGTGGCGCTGGCGGTGACCAGCCCGGCCAGTGCCTGGATGAGCTTGCGGGCCTCGTCGAGGTCCTTGTGCTGCGCGCCCTCCTCGGCCAGCCCCAGGTTCACCGCGGCCGCGCTCATCAGGTGGACGGCCACCGTGGTGATCACCTCCACCGCGGGGACGTCCGCGATGTCGCGGGTCAGGTCGTCGAAGCCGGGCCCCGTGGCGGGGGTGTCGGCCGCGGGGGAGGCGGCCGGGCGGGAGGCTGGTGCGTCGCTCATGGCCGCCACGATATGCCCCGTCCGGCCGATTACGGCCCTCGGGCCCGCGCTGCTATGCTTGGACAACGACCGGTCGGACATCAGCGTGTCCGGCCACCAAGTGGAGGCTCCGAACTCCCACCTGCTCGGCCTGTCGGCCGAGGGGTCCCCGGTCAGACGGCTTCGGTCGGTGCGTCGCGCGCCCGGCCTTCGCCGTCCGATGCGCCCCGCGGAATAACGCGGCGGTGCTCCCGGTTGTGAGGAGCCCGCCTGTGTGCCGTACGGGGCGTTTCTGACGTTCGGGCACGGTGCACAGGGTAGAAGCAGAAGAAGACCCGAAGCGCGGCTGTCGGCCAGTCAGTCGCGTCGTGCAACCGAGGAGGCCCCATCAGCGCCGAGCCCCGCATCAACGACCGGATTCGCGTTCCCGAGGTGCGACTTGTCGGTCCCAGTGGCGAGCAGGTCGGCATTGTGCCGCTTGCCAAGGCCCTGGAGCTTGCGCAGGAGTACGACCTCGACCTGGTCGAGGTCGCGGCGAACGCCCGTCCGCCCGTGTGCAAGCTCATGGACTACGGGAAGTTCAAGTACGAGTCGGCCATGAAGGCCCGTGAGGCGCGCAAGAACCAGGCGCACACGGTCATCAAGGAGATGAAGCTCCGGCCGAAGATCGACCCGCACGACTATGACACCAAGAAGGGTCACGTCGTCCGGTTCCTCAAGCAGGGCGACAAGGTCAAGATCACGATCATGTTCCGCGGTCGTGAGCAGTCCCGCCCGGAGCTGGGCTACCGCCTGCTCCAGCGGCTCGCGGAGGACGTCCAGGACCTCGGGTTCATCGAGTCGAACCCGAAGCAGGACGGCCGCAACATGATCATGGTCCTCGGTCCGCACAAGAAGAAGACCGAGGCCATGGCCGAGGCCCGCGAGGCCCAGGCCGCCCGCAAGGCGGGCCGCCAGGGTGACGACGGCGACACCGCCGACGAGCAGTCGCAGGTCGAGGCTCCGGCCGACGCCGGCTGACACCGCGGTTCGAGAAGGACCCCGCAGGCCGCCCGCCCGGGCGGCTTCGGGTGGTAAGAGCAGAACTGACGCTCCCCGTACGCCCTCCACCGGGCGCCCGGGAGGGCCAGCGACGAGGAGACCACGGCGCCATGCCGAAGAACAAGACCCACAGTGGTGCGAGCAAGCGCTTCAAGATCACCGGCTCCGGCAAGGTGCTTCGCGAGCGTGCCGGCAAGCGCCACCTGCTCGAGCACAAGCCGTCCAGCAAGACGCGCGCCCTGACCGGCACCGTCGAGGTTGCCCCGGCCGACGCCAAGAAGATCAAGAAGCTTCTCGGCAAGTGAGCCGCGCGCCCCCGACCGGGGCGCGCGGTCCGATCCGGGACCCCCATCGCTTTCGGACCGCGTGACGAATACCGCGGTCCCGCAGAAGGAGTTATCAAGTGGCACGCGTCAAGCGGGCAGTCAACGCCCAGAAGAAGCGCCGGGCGATTCTTGAGCAGGCCAGCGGTTACCGCGGTCAGCGTTCGCGCCTGTACCGCAAGGCCAAGGAGCAGGTCACCCACTCCCTGGTCTACAACTACAACGACCGCAAGAAGCGCAAGGGCGACTTCCGGCAGCTGTGGATTCAGCGGATCAACGCCGCTGCCCGTGCGAACGGCATCACCTACAACCGCTTCATCCAGGGTCTGAAGGCCGCCAGCATCGAGGTGGACCGCAAGATCCTGGCCGAGCTGGCGGTCAACGACGCGCCCGCGTTCGCCGCGCTGGTCGAGGTCGCGCAGAAGGCGCTGCCGTCGGACGTCAACGCGCCGAAGGCCGCGTGACGCTGCGCTGGGCTCAGCCGGAGTGACGGTGCGCGGGCCCGCAGGCGGTTTGCCGTCTGCGGGCCCGCGGTGCGTTTCCCTCCGGGGTGGGTTGTGCTGTCGCTTGCGGGACCTTCCTTGGGTTGGTGGCCGGTCGCGCAGTTCCCCGCGCCCCCTGAGTACCGCCGCCCGTGGCTTCCCGCGCAGTTCCCCGCGCCCCCGGACAACCCCGCCCGTTGATGGAAAGAGAGCAGCCCGCGTGAGTACGCCCCCGACCGAGCTGAGTTCGTTGCGGTCCACGCGGGTGGTCGCGGCCCGCAGGCTCGGGAAGCGGTCGTTCCGGGCCAAGGAGCGGCGGTTCCTCGCGGAGGGGCCGCAGGCGGTGCGGGAGGCGGCCGCGCATCCGGGCGGGCCGGACGGCAGGACACTGGTCGAGCTGTACGCCACCGCGGAGGCGGCCGAGCGGCACCCCGACATCGTGGCGGCGGCCCGTGCCGCGGGAGCGCCCGTGCTGACCGCGACCCCCGAGGTGGTCGCCGACATCTCCGACACCGTCACCCCGCAGGGCCTGGTCGGGGTCTGCCGGTTCCTGGACACCCCGTTCGACCAGGTGCTCGCCGCCCGCCCGCGGCTGGTCGCGGTGCTCGCGCACGTCCGCGACCCCGGCAACGCCGGCACCGTCCTGCGCTGCGCCGACGCCGCCGGCGCGGACGCCGTGGTGCTCACCGACGCCTCCGTGGACCTGTACAACCCGAAGGCCGTACGGGCCTCGGCGGGCAGCCTCTTCCACCTGCCGGTCGCGGTGGGCGTACCGGTGGAGACGGCCGTGGCGGGCCTGCGGGCCCAGGGCGTACGCGTGCTGGCCGCCGACGGCGCGGGGGAGCGGGACCTGGACACCGAGCTCGACGAGGGCCGGATGCTCGGGCCGACCGCCTGGGTCTTCGGCAACGAGGCGTGGGGGCTGCCCGAGGAGACCAGGGCGCTCACCGACGAGGTGGTGCGGGTGCCGATCCACGGCCGGGCCGAGAGCCTCAACCTGGCGACGGCCGCCGCGGTCTGCCTCTACGCCTCGGCGCGGTCACAGCGCACATCCGCGGGGTGCCGCGGTGTCACCTCCAGCTAGTAGGGTGGCCGGTCCGGGCCCGGAGAGGGGGGTGGCTGCGTTGGACGTGATGCCGCAGCACGGCGTACGCGGCGGATCGGCCGCGCTGCCCGACGGCGCGTCCCCGTACGCCCTGGGCATCGACCCCGACGACCTGCCCGACGGGCTGGTGGTCGCCGACGAGCACGGGCGGGTGGTCTGCTTCAACGCCGCCGCCGCCCGGATCACCGCGCTGAGCCCCGCCGACGTACTCGGCCGCCCGGTGGAGCAGGCGCTCCCGCTGGAGGACCTGGACGGGCGCCGCTGGTGGCAGCTGACCGACCCGTACGGCGGGCTCGCCATCCGCTCCGCGCAGCCCGAGCGGAACCTGCTGCTGCCCGGCGGCCGCGAGGTGCTGGTCTGCGCGCGGTACGTCCGGCAGGTGCCGGGCGGGCCGGTGCGGCGGCTGGTGGTGACGCTGCGCGGCACCGAGGCGCGGCGCCGTACCGAGCGTTCGCACGCCGAGCTGATCGCGACCGTCGCCCACGAGCTGCGCTCCCCGCTCACCTCGGTCAAGGGCTTCACCAAGACGCTGCTGGCGAAGTGGGAGCGGTTCACCGACGACCAGAAGAAGCTGATGCTGGAGACCGTCGACGCCGACGCCAACCGGGTCACCCGGCTGATCGCGGAGCTGCTCGACATCTCCCGGATCGACTCCGGCCGGCTGGAGGTGCGCCGCCAGCCGGTGGACATGGCCGCAGCCGTACGGCACCACGTGGACGCGCACGTCGCGGCCGGGCAGAGCGCGGAGCGGTTCGCGGTCAAGGTGCCCGGCCCGCTGCCGGCGCTGTGGGCCGACCCGGACAAGGTCGACCAGATCCTGGGCAACCTGCTGGAAAACGCGGTGCGGCACGGCGAGGGGACTGTCACCATCGAGGTGACCCGCGCCGCCGGCCCGACCGGCGACGACCGTACGACGGAGGGCACGGCGGTCACGGTGAGCGACGAAGGCCCCGGCATCCCCGAGGAGTCGATGAGCCGCGTCTTCACCCGTTTCTGGCGGGGCAGCAAGCGCGGCGGCACCGGCCTGGGGCTGTACATCGTCAAGGGCATCGTCGAGGCGCACGGCGGCACCATCAGCGTCGGGCGGGCGCCCGGCGGCGGCGCGGAATTCCGATTTACCCTGCCCGTCGGGGCCCCCGCCTACCTGGCCTGAGCGGCCGCCGGCACCAGCCGGCACCCAACGGACCGGGAACAGCGCGCGGAAGCCGCCCCGACGGGCGCCGCCGTCACCGCCCGCCGGCCGCCACCACCCGAGCGGCCCACGGCCGCCACCACGGCCGTAGCAGGGCGCGACCGCCACGGCCGATAGACTCGTCCTTCGGCACGGGTCCGGTCGGGCAAGATCCTCCCCCGGAGGCACCGCCTCGGGGTCACCGCCACAGCATCCGCATTCGGAACGGGAAGAGATGTCGGCACCGAACAAGTCGTACGACCCAGTCGAAGTCGAGGCGTTGCAGCCGGAGCAGATCGAGCGGATGCGCGACGAAGCGCTCGCCGCGATCGCGGCCGCCGCCGATCTGGACGCCCTCACCCATGTCAGGACCGCGCACGCGGGCGGCGGTTCGCCGCTCGCGCTGGCCAACCGCGAGATCGGCGCGCTGCCCCCGCAGGCCAAGGCCGAGGCCGGCAAGCGGGTCGGCCAGGCCCGCGGCCAGGTGAACAAGGCGCTCACCGCCCGCCAGGCCGAGCTGGAGGCCGAGCGCGACGCGCGGGTCCTGGTCGAGGAGGCGGTCGACGTCACGCTGCCCTACGGCCGGGTCCCGGCGGGCGCCCGCCACCCGCTGACCACCCTCAGCGACCGGATCGAGGACATCTTCGTCGCCATGGGCTACGAGGTCGCCGAGGGCCCCGAGGTCGAGGCCGAGTGGTTCAACTTCGACGCGCTGAACTTCCCGCCGGACCACCCGGCGCGCGACGCCCAGGACACCTTCTTCGTCGCCGGCCCCGACGGCTCCGAGGCGTCCGGGATGGTGCTGCGCACCCACACCTCCCCGGTGCAGATCCGCGCGCTGCTCGCCCGCGAGCTGCCGGTCTACGTGATCGCGCCCGGCCGCGTCTACCGCTCCGACGAGCTGGACGCCACCCACACCCCGGTGTTCGCCCAGGTCGAGCTGCTGGCCGTGGACGAGGGCCTGACCATGGCGGACCTGAAGGGCACCCTCGACCACATGGTGGTCGCGCTCTTCGGCGAGGGGATGACCACCCGGCTGCGGCCGAACTTCTTCCCCTTCACCGAGCCGTCCGCCGAGATGGACATGCTCTGCTACGTCTGCCGCGGCGCGTCCGTCGGCAACCCCGACCGCCCCTGCCGCACCTGCTCCTCCGAGGGCTGGATCGAGCTGGGCGGCTGCGGCATGGTCAACCCGAAGGTGCTCGTGGCCTGCGGTGTCGACCCCCAGAAGTACAGCGGCTTCGCCTTCGGCTTCGGCATCGAGCGGATGATGATGTTCCGCCACAACGTCGAGGACATGCGAGACATCGTCGAGGGTGACGTGCGCTTCACCCTTCCGTTCGGGATGGAGATCTGATGCGGGTCCCGCTTTCTTGGCTGCGGGAGTACGTCGACCTGCCGGCCGGCACCACCGGCCGCGACGTCCAGGCCAAGCTCATTTCCGCCGGTCTCGAGGTCGAGACCGTCGAGCGCGTGGGCGCCGGGCTGCAAGGGCCGCTCGTGGTCGGCCAGGTGCTGACCATCGAGGAGCTGGAGGGCTTCAAGAAGCCGATCCGGTTCTGCACCGTGGACGTCGGCAAGGCCAACGGAACCGGCGAGCCGCAGGAGATCGTCTGCGGCGCCCGCAACTTCGCGGTCGGCGACAAGGTCGTGGTGATCCTGCCCGGCGGTGTGCTGCCCGGCGACTTCCACATCTCCGCCCGCAAGACCTACGGCAAGGTCTCGCACGGCATGATCTGCTCCGCCCGCGAGCTGGGCATGGGCGACGACCACGACGGCATCGTGGTGCTCCCGCCCGAGCACGAGGCCGGTACCGACGCGATCAGCCTGCTCGAACTCGTCGACGACGTGCTGGACATCGCGGTCACCCCCGACCGCGGCTACTGCCTGTCGCTGCGCGGGGTGGCCCGCGAGACCGCGACCGCGTTCGGGCTGCCGCTGAGCGACCCCGCGCTGATCGACGTGCCCGCGCCCAAGGAGGGCGGCTACCCGGTGCAGGTCGCCGATCCGGCCGGCTGCGACCGCTTCACCGCCCGCACCGTCACCGGCGTCAACCACGAGGCCCGCTCGCCGATCTGGCTCCAGCGCCGGCTGCAGAAGGTCGGCATGCGGCCGATCTCGCTCGCCGTGGACATCACCAACTACGTGATGTTCGAGGTCGGCCAGCCGCTGCACGCCTACGACCGGACCCGGCTGACCGGCCCGATCGGGGTGCGCCGCGCCGAGGCCGGCGAGAAGCTGACCACCCTCGACGGCGTCGAACGCGTCCTGGACGCCGAGGACCTGGTGATCACCGACGGGTCCGGGCCGATCGGCCTGGCCGGCGTCATGGGCGGCGCGCACACCGAGATCGCCGACTCCGGGATCGACTCCGGCACCAGCGAGATCGTCATCGAGGCCGCGCACTTCGACCCGGTGTCGATCGCCCGCACCGCCCGCCGCCACAAGCTCGGCTCCGAGGCGGCCCGCCGCTTCGAGCGCGGCACCGACCCGCAGGCCACCGCGGCCGCCGCACAGCGCGCCGTGGACCTGCTGGTGCTGCTCGCCGGCGGCACCGCGGAGCCCGGCGTCACCGACGTCGCCGTTCCGGTGCAGCCGCGCACCGTCGCGATGGCCGCCGACCACCCCGACCGGGTGGCCGGCACCGCGTACGGCCGCGAGACGGTGGTGCGCCGCCTCCAGCAGATCGGCTGCCACGTCACCGGCTCCGACGAGCTGGTCGTCGCCGTGCCGAGCTGGCGCCCCGACCTCGCCTTCCCCAACGACCTCGCCGAGGAGGTCATCCGGCTGGAGGGCTACGAGAACCTGCCCTCCACCCTGCCCAAGGTGCCCTCGCAGCGCGGCCTGACCGACTCCCAGCTGCTGCGCCGCCGGATCGGCCGTGCCCTGGCCGGCACCGGCTACGTGGAGGCGCCGAACTACCCCTTCGTCGGCGCCGACGTCTTCGACGCGCTCGGCCTCGACGCGGACGACGCGCGCCGCCGCACCGTACTGCTGGCCAATCCGCTCTCCGACAACGAACCGGCGCTGCGCACCACCCTGCTGCCCGGGCTGCTCGGTGCACTGCGCCGCAACCACGGGCGCGGCAGCCACGACCTCGCGCTCTTCGAGACCGGCCTGGTCTTCCACCCCAAGGACGGCGCCGGCACCCCGCCGCGGCTGCCGGCCGACCGTCGGCCCACGCCCGAGGAGATCGCCGCGCTGGAGGCCGCGCTGCCGGAGCAGCCGCGGCACGCCGCGGTGGTGCTCGCCGGGTCCCGTGAGCTCGCCGGCTGGTGGGGCCCGGGGCACCAGGCCGGCTGGGCCGACGCGATCGAGGCGGCCCGCACGGTCGCCCGCGAGGCAGGGGTCGAGCTGATCCTGCGGCAGGACCAGCACGCGCCCTACCACCCCGGGCGGTGCGCGGCCTTCTACGCCGTCGCCCCCGACGGCACGGAGGTCCTGGTCGGCCACGGCGGTGAGCTGCACCCGCGCGTCACCAAGGCGCTCGGCGTGCCCGAGCGCACCTCCGCGATGGAGGTCGACCTCGACCTGGTCGAGTTCGCCGGGGCCGGCCGCCGGCCGACCGGGCCGCGCGTGTCCACCTTCCCCGTCGCCACGCAGGACGTCGCGCTCGTCGTCGCCGCCGACGTGCCCGCCGCCGAGGTCGAGGCCGCCCTGCGCGAAGGCGCCGGTGAACTCCTGGAGTCGCTGCGGCTCTTCGACGTCTTCACCGGGCCGCAGATCGGGGAGGGGCGCAAGTCCCTGGCGTATGCGCTGCGCTTCCGTGCGGCCGATCGGACCCTCACCGCCGAGGAGGCGTCCGCCGCCCGCGAAGCGGCGGTCGCCCGCGCCGCGGAGCGTACGGAGGCGGTGCTGCGGGGCTAGCTAGCTGGACCCTCCGGGGTGGGTGGTTCTGCCGGTTGCGGGACCACCCCCCGGTGGGGGGCTTGCGCTCCGTTCTCCCCCAGGGCTTCGCCTGGGAAGGACCCCCACGCGCCCTTGATTTGCTCGGCTCTTCCCGCGAAAGAAGCTCGCGCCCGAAAGCCTTTGGTGGACCCGCCCCCCGGTGGGGGGTTTCGCGCGCTGTTCCCTGCGCCCCTGGTTGGCTCGGCTCTTCCTGCGAAAGAAGCTCGCGCCGAAAGCCTTTGGTGGACCCGCCCCCCGGTGGGGGGCTTGTCGCGCAGTTCCCCGCGCCCCTTTGGGGCGCCCTCCTTCTGCGGGAGGACCCGCATCCACCGTCCACCCGGGTGGGATGGGGGCGGGGAGGGTGTGGAGGGGGGCGGTGGGGGACATGGTGGGGTGGTGGACGAGGGTGCGGAGAAGGGCCGGGCGGCGCCGACGGTCGTGGTGGACGACCTGCATGTGGTGTACCGCATCCATACGGCCTCCGCGGGGCGCGGCAGCGCGGCGACGGCGCTGGCCCGGATGCTGCTGCGCCGGGGTTCGCCGAATGTCCACCTGGTGCACGCGGTGCGGGGTGTGTCGTTCGTGGCGTACCGCGGGGAGGCCATCGGGATCATCGGCTCGAACGGGTCGGGGAAGTCCACCCTGCTCAAGGCGATCGCCGGGCTGCTCCCGGCCGAGCGCGGCCGGGTCTACACCGAGGGCCAGCCGTCGCTGCTGGGGGTGAACGCCGCGCTGATGAACGACCTGACCGGCGGCGTCAACGTGGTCCTGGGCGCGCTGGCGATGGGCATGGACCAGGAGGAGGTCGAGGCCCGCTACCAGGAGATCGTCGACTTCTCCGGGATCAACGACAAGGGCGACTTCATCTCGCTGCCGATGCGGACGTACTCCTCCGGGATGTCGGCCCGGCTGCGGTTCTCGATCGCGGCGGCGAAGAACCACGACGTGCTGATGATCGACGAGGCGCTGGCCACCGGCGACCGGGCGTTCCAGAAGCGCTCGGAGGAACGCATCCGGGAGCTGCGCGAGGAGGCCGGGACGGTCTTCCTGGTGTCGCACAACAACAGGTCCATCCGTGAGACGTGCGGCCGGACCCTGTGGATCGAGCAGGGCGAGCTGCTCATGGACGGCCCCACGGACGAGGTCGTGGACGCGTACGAGAAGGGCTGAGACCCCCGCCGTCGACGTATTCGGACGGGCGTACGGCGGGTGAATCGCGCGGGATCGCGGTGTGTCGGGGCCCGGCCGGCGGGACCCTGCTGAGTGCCGGACCGCCGGTCGGCGGCGACTGCGCGACAGTGGGGGAGCACAGGTGACGCTCGACGGGCGGGACGTGCCGCGGCACGTCGCCTGCGTGATGGATGGCAACGGCCGGTGGGCCCAGCAGCGGTCCCTGCCGCGGACGTCGGGGCACCGGGCCGCGGAGGCACCGGTGATCGACGTGATCGAGGCGGCGCGCTCGGCGGGCGTGCGGTGGCTGAGCCTGTACGCGTTCTCCACGGAGAACTGGCGCCGCCCGGCCGGCGAGGTCGACTTCCTGATGGGGCTGGTGCGGCGGGTGGTCCGCAAGCACGCGGCGCTGCTGCACGTGCGCGGCATCCGCTGCCGCTTCCTCGGCGTCAGCGACCCGAGGATTCCCGCGCCGCTGGCCCGCGACCTCGCGGACCTGATGACGCTGACCGAGGCGAACCGGGGGATGACGCTGACCGTGGCGTTCGACCACGGCGGGCGCCGGGACATCGTGGAGGCGGCCCGCTCGCTGATCCGCAGCGCGGTGCCGGCCGACGCGGTCGACGAACGCCACTTCGCCGCGCACCTGCCCTTCCCCGACACCCCGGACGTGGACCTGGTCATCCGCACCTCCGGTGAGCAGCGCATCTCCAACTTCATGCTCTGGCAGGTCGCTTACGCCGAGTGGGTCTTCCCCCCGGTGCTGTGGCCCGACTTCCGCGCGCCGCACTTCCTGGAGTGCGTCCGCGCCTACCAGCAGCGCGACCGCCGCTTCGGCGGTGTCGCCCCGTCCCCGAACGGAGAGGTCCACCTGTGACCGAAGCAGGCAGCAGCGGCGCGGGGAGCACCGGCCCCCGCGCCCATCCCCAGGACGGCGGCGGCCGTTCGCTGTTCGGGCCGGACGCGCAGTTCCACCGGTTCTTCAACGACCCGCGCTGGGCGCTGGCCGTGGTCCGGGCCACGGTGCTGGAGGCGGCACACCCGCAGGTCGGCGCGGCCCTGATCGACAACTCGACGTTCGTGGCGCACCCGTGGCGGCGGCTGCGCAACACCCTCGTCAGCCTCCAGCGGATGTTCGGGGCCGACGACCGCACCCGGCAGCGGGAGGCGGCCCGCCTGAACCGGCTGCACGCCAGGCTGTCCGGCACCGACGCGCAGAACCGCGCGTACGACGCGATGGACCCGGCGGTCCGCGCGTGGGTGGTCGCGACGCTCTTCGAGAGCTCCGTGACCATGTGCCGGCTCAGCGGGCAGCCGCTCGACCAGGCCACGATGGAGCAGCTGTACGCGGAGTTCCGCGCGTACCTGGCCGCTCTGGGGGACCGGGCCGGGCACCTGCCGCCCACGCTGCCGGAGTTCTGGCGGTACTACGACCGCGTGGTCGAGGAGGAACTGGAGAACACGGACGCGGTGCGCCTGATCCTCTACAAGCTCTTCGACCACCTTCCGGCGCCGCCGCTGCTGGAGGGCCTGCCCACCGCGTGGGCCGCCGGACGGACGGTCGCCGGGCCGGTGATCGGCGCGATCACCGTGGCCTCGCTCCCCGAGGCGTTCCGCCGCCGCGCCGGGCTGCCGGAGACGCCGGGCGCGCAGACGCTGATGCAGGGCGCGTACCTCGCGGCGGGGCTGGCGCGGTTCCTGCCCGAGGGCTGGGTGCGGACCGAGGCCGTCACCGACCTGCTGTCGCTGACCCCGGGCAGCGACGACCCCCGGGCGGCGGCGCTGGACGCGCTGCGCGGCCAGGTGAAACGGGCCGGCGCGCTGTTCCGGCTGGTCGCGCCGCTGCCCGCGCAGCGGACCGCGGAACAGGCCGGGCAGCGGCCCGGGACGCGCGGTGCGGAGCGGGCGCCGGACTCCCGGGAGGCGGCGGCCCGGGTGCGCGGCTCCGGCGAGTTCTTCACCGCGGTCCTCGACCAGACCGGCGACGGCTACCTCGACTGGCCCGACCTCGCCGCCATGGCCCGGGAGCTGTCCTTCCGCCTGGATCTGGACGAGCCGCAGGAGACCCGGCTCTACAACGCCTTCGCCGCCTGGTGGAAGGAGCTCCAGGTGGACCTCGACGTCAACGGCGACGGCCGGATCAGCGCGCAGGAGTACGCCGACGCTGTCCCCTCCCTGGCCGGTCCGGCGCTGATCAGGGTCGCCGAGGTGCTCTTCGACGTCACCGACGCCGACGGCAACCAGTACATCGACGCCGAGGAGTACCGGGCGCTGTTCCGCACCGGTTTCCACCGCAGCGTGGCGGGCGGCGAAGTCCGCTACTCCCGGGCGGCGTTCGTGAAGGACTTCCTGTCCTTCATGTCGGGCCGCGCGGCCTCCACCGCCTACGACCCGCTGTTCACGCAGGCGTAGGTGTCCGTCCGGGTTCCTCCGGTGCGGGTTCCGGTACGGCGTCCGGTATCTCTTCCGGCACGGGCGGGCCGCCGCCGCGGGCAGCGATGAGTTTCCGCGGCGGCGGCGGTCTCATGTCCGTCACCGACCGCACAGGAGGAACCCGTGGCGCAGTTGCTGCGTGTACAGAACTTCACCGTGTCCAGCGACGGCGTCGGCGCCGGCGAGGAGCAGACGCTCGAGCGGCCGTTCGGGCATGTCGACCCCGGGCAGCTGTTCGCGTGGGCCGGGGCCACCGCGAGCTGGCCGATGCGCACCGACGGCGGCGGCAGCCGCGGGCTGGACGACTACATGACCCGCGACTTCGCGCACAACATCGGCGCCGAGATCATGGGCCGGCACAAGTTCGGGCCCCAGCGCGGGCCCTGGCAGGACGAGGAGTGGCGCGGCTGGTGGGGCGACGAACCGCCCTTCCACACCCCGGTGTTCGTGCTCACCCACCACGAGCGGCCGTCCTTCACCCTGGGCGAGACCACCTTCCACTTCGTCGACGCGGACCCGGCCGAGGCCCTCGCGCAGGCGCGGGAGGCGGCGCAGGGCAAGGACGTGCGGCTCGGCGGCGGGGTGAGCACCATCCGGGAGTTCCTGGACGCCGACCTGGTCGACACCCTCCACATCGTGGTCGCCCCGGTCCGGGTCGGCTCCGGGCTGCGGCTGTGGGACTCGCCGGACGACCTGCGCGACCGCTTCCACGTGGACGTCGTCCCCAGCCCGAGCGGGGTGACCCACCACCTGTTCTGGCGCAAGTAGCCGCGGTGTCGGCAGGCGCGGGCCGCCGCCGGGTGGCCCGCGCCCGGCGCGGCGCGGAATGCGGGCCGGGCGCCGCGCGTTGGCGACGAGGAGATCATCACGAGGAGATCATGACGAGGAACGAGGAGCGATGAAGCACATCAAGCTGCGCGACCTGGACGTCTCCCGGATCGGGCTCGGCGCCATGGGCATGTCCCACGCGTACGCCGGGGCGGGGAGCGATGACGCGGAGTCGATCCGTACGATCCACCGGGCCCTGGAGCTGGGCCTCACGTTCGTCGACACCGCCGAGGTCTACGGGCCGTATGTCAACGAGGAGCTGGTCGGCCGCGCGCTCAAGGGCCGCTGGGACCAGGTGGTGCTGGCGACGAAGTTCGGGCTGATCTCGCACACCGGGCGGGAGGGCGGCGCCGACAGCAGCCCGGCCAGTATCCGCACCGCGGTCGAGGGTTCGCTGAAGCGGCTGGGTACGGACCGGATCGATCTGTACTACCAGCACCGCGTCGACCCGGGCACGCCGATCGAGGAGACCGTCGGCGCCCTCGCCGAGCTGGTCGCCGAGGGCAAGATCCGGTACATCGGGCTGTCCGAGGCCGGTCCCGACACCATCCGGCGCGCGCACGCGGTGCACCCGGTGACCGCGCTCCAGTCGGAGTACTCGCTGTTCACCCGTGACCCGGAGCAGCGGGTGCTGCCGGTGCTGCGCGAGCTGAACATCGGGTTCGTGCCCTTCTCGCCGCTGGGCCGCGGCTTCCTGACCGGGTCGATCCGTTCGGCCGACCAGATCGACCCGAAGGACTTCCGCGCCGACAACCCCCGCTTCACCCAGGAGAACTTCGCGCACAACCTCCGGCTGGCCGACGAGGTCGCGGCCGTCGCCGCGGAGATCGGCGCCACCCCGGCGCAGGTCGCGCTCGCCTGGCTGCTCGCGCAGGGCGACGACATCGCCCCGATCCCCGGCACCCGCCGGGTCGCCCGCGTCGAGGAGAACATCGGCGCCGACGCGGTCCACCTGACGGACGCGCAGCTGGCGAAGCTCAGCAGCCTTCCCCCGGCCGCCGGCGAGACCCACAACGCGGCGCAGATGCGCCTGCTGGAGCGCTGACGCCCCACATCCTTCCGTCCAGTACCCCTACCCGCGGTCATGTCGCTTTACGATGGAATAAAAGTCACATTTTCTCCTGTAGTGGAATGAGGTGACCCGATCATGGCCGCACCGACGGAGACACCTGTCCTGGACACCCTTGCCGCCATGACGGTCGACTCCCTGGAGCGCTGCGGTCTGGACGACCGGACGCTGCTGCTGACCCGGGTCGCGGCTCTGGCTTCGATGGACGCTCCCGCGCTGTCCTATGCCGCGCACCTGGGTCCCGCCGCTGAGGCGGGCCTGACCGCCGAGCGGGTGCAGGACGTACTGGTGGCGATCGCCCCGGTCGTGGGCACCGCGCGGGTGATGGCCGCCGCGGCCAACATCACCAAGGCCCTGGGCATCGCGATCACGGTGGCCGAGGACGAAGGACCGGCCTGACGCGGAAGGGAGAAGACCATGGCAGGGACCGTGACCCTGGCCTACGACTATCCGATCCTCGGGGCGTTCTGGACGGTCTTCCTGCTCGCGCTGGCCGTTCTATGGTTCGTCCTGCTCTTCCGGGTCATCGTGGACGTCTTCCGCGATGACGACCTGGGCGGGGCGGCAAAGACAGGATGGCTGCTGTTCGTGATCCTGCTGCCGTTCCTCGGCGTGTTCGTCTACGTCGTCGCCCGCGGCCGGCACATGGGCGCGCGCGAGCAGGCCCACGCCCGAGCAAGGCAGGAGGAGTTCGAGAGCTACGTCCGTACCACGGCCGGGGCGAACGCGCCCGAAGTCGAACAGCTCACCAAGCTCGCCGACATGCACGACAAGGGCGCCATTTCCGACCGCGAGTACGAACGGGCGAAAGAGAAGGTGCTGCACTGACGGAACTCACCGGCGTGTGCGCGCCACGGCGGGCAGGGTGCCGTAGCCGCGCAGGATGCGGGTCGGGCGGCGGCGCGCCCCGGCCCGCAGCTCGATGGCGGGGAAGCGTTCGAAGAGCGTGCGCAGCCCCACCTCGCCCTCCATCCGCGCCAGTGACGCCCCGAGGCAGTAGTGGCGTCCGGCGCCGAACGACAGGTGGTCGCGGGCGTTCTCGCGGGTGACGTCGAAGGTGTGCGGGTCGGCGAAGACCTCCGGGTCGCGGTTGGCCCCGGCCAGCACCACGCTGACCAGCCGCCCGGCCGGCACCGCGGTGCCCGCGATGGTGGTCGGCCGCACCGTCATGCGGCCGGTGAGCAGCACGGGCGGGTCGTAGCGGAGGATCTCGTTGACCGCGTTGCCCCAGGCGTCGGGCCGCTCGCGGAGCAGGGCGAGCTGGTCGCGGTCGGCCGAGAGCAGCGCGATGCCGTTGCCGAGCAGGTTGACGGTGGTCTCGAAGCCGGCCGCGAGCACCAGCCCGGCGGTGGACTTCAGCTCCTTGTCGGTCAGGCCCGTGCCGTCCTCCTGGGCGGTGACGAGCTGGCTGAGCAGGTCCTCGCCGGGGTCGGCGCGCAGCCGGTCCAGGTGGCCGCTGAGCCACTGGTCGAAGGTGCCGAGCGCGGACTCCACCCGGCGGAACTCGCCCCAGGGCAGGCCGACATCGAGGCTGGGCGCGGCCGCCTCGCCGAGTTCCAGCACGCGGTGCCGCTCGGCGGGCGGGATGCCCAGGATCTCGCAGATCACCGTGACGGGCAGCAGCGCGCAGTAGCGCGCGATCAGGTCGGCGGGCTCGTCGGCCGGTATGGTCCCGACCAGTTCGTCCGCTATCTGCTGGGTCCGCTCCTGGAGTTGGGCCACCGCCCGCGCGGTGAAGACCTTCGTGACGAGCTTGCGGTAGCGGGTGTGCTGCGGCGGCTCGACCGCGAGCAGCGACGGCGGCCGGACCGGGTGCAGCACCTCGATCTCCGACCAGGCACCGACCTTGGCGAGCAGGGTGTCCGCGGCCACGAAGCGGCCCGCCTCGACATCGGGGTTGGCCAGCGCCTCCCGGACGGCCTCGTGGGAGGTCACGACCCTCCCGAACCTGGAGGTGAGCACAGGTCCCTGGGCGCGGATGTCGTCGAGCAGGGCGAACAGTTCGGCGCTGGTGCCGCCGGCCATCTTCGCGACGAGCCGCCCCTGGAGGTCGCCGCGCCGGGCACCGAGGGCGACCGCGGTGCGGGGGAGGGCGTGGTTGGCGCCCCAGCGCACCACCTGCTTGACCTGGCGGGTCGGAGGAAATTGCATCGGCGCTCCTCATCCTCATTACCCACACCGTGGGTAATCCGCGGGCCATTCAATACCCACGTTGTGGGTTTGTGCAAGGCAGGGCACAATGAGCTGCTATGACGCGACTCCCGGAGACCGGCACGACCTGCGCGGAGCCCGGCCCGGCGCGCCGCGGCCGACCGCCCAAGGGCACCGCCCAGCTCTCCCGGGACGGGATCGTCGAGGCCACGCTGAAGGTGATAGACGCCGACGGGACCGCCGCGGTCTCGATGCGCTCGGTCGCCCGCACCCTCGGGGTCGACGCCAAGAGCCTCTACAACCACGTCGACGGCAAGGACGGGCTGCTGGACGCCGTCGCCGAGCACCTCCTCGGCGGGATCGCGCTGCCCGAGCTGACCGGGGACTTCGCCACCGACCTGCGCGCGGTCGCCGACGCCTTCCGCGCGCGGGCGCTGCTGCACCCCGAGGCGGCCGCACTGGTGCTGACCCGTCAGGTCACCTCGCTCGCCGCCCTCGCCCCCGTCGAGGCGATGCTCGCGGTGCTGCGCGGCGCCGGCTGCCCGGTCGGCGAGGCCGTCCAACTGCTGCGGCTGCTGGTGGCCGCCCTCGTCGGCATCCTGCTGCGCGAGGTCAGGACCGGGCCGACCTACGGCGTCGTCGAGGCGGGCGGCCTCGCCCAGCGCCGCGCCCTGCTGGCCGGCTCCGGCCTGCCCCACGTGGCGGAGGCGGTCGCCGAACTCGCGCACTTCGACCGTGAGGAGGGCTACGAGTACGCCATCGACGCGGCGATCGACGTCGTCGTCCGCCGCGTCGCCGCGGTCACCTCCGCCGCCGAAGGCCACTGAGCGTCGATCGGTGAGCGCGCACCGGTGAGCGCGGGTCCGTGGGGCCACTTCCGACCGGGCGTTCGTGGCACGGCCGTCCGGAAAAGCACACCGGGGGCGGGGTTTGAAAAGCCCGGGACCGTAAAGGCGGTGGCTATCACGATTTCACGTCTCGGAGGGAAGAGCGGGTCATGGGAATTCTCGCGTGGATCATCATCGGACTGCTGGCGGGGGCCATCGCCAAGGCGATCATGCCCGGTCGCGACCCGGGCGGAATCATCATCACCATGGTGATCGGAATTCTCGGCGGTCTGCTCGGCGGTTGGCTGGGGAAGGTCATCTTCCACGTCCACTCGATCAACGGGTTCTTCCACCTGTCGACCTGGATCGCGGCGATCGTCGGCTCGATGATCCTCCTGGCGCTCTACCGGGCGGTCACCCACGGCCGGCGCTCCTGACGCGGACATCCGCCCACCCTTCCGGCCGCGCCCGGGAGTTGTCCCACCGACCGGCCATGGGCAACGGCGCCAGGGTGGAGAAATTCCCAGAATTCCGTTTCCCGGAAATCGCCGTTCGATCCAGGAGATTCCCGGACCGACCGACAGAGAGGATCGACGACATGAGTGACCACGGCAAGACGCAGGCGAAGCTCGACGAAGCCAAGGGCAAGGTGAAGGAAAACGTCGGCCACGCCGTCGGCAACGAGCGCATGGAGGCGGAGGGTCGGACCGACCAGGCCGGGGCCGACATCCGCCAGGCCGGCCACAAGGCCAAGGACGCCGCCGAGGACGTCTTCCACACTGACGACTGACGCCCCTCGACGATCGACGTCGTGGCGGAACACGGGTGTGCCCGCCCGGAGGCGCAGGACCCTCCGGGCGGGCACACCCGTGTGCGCTGCGGTGCGGCGCGGTGCGGCGCGTCGACGGCGCCGCCGTCCACGGTCCCGGCCCGGGGCCGGGCCGGCCGCCGAGGCGGCGTCAGGACCGGGTGAGCAGCGCGCGACCGGGGCAGACGACGGGCATGGACACCGCCGACACGCCTCCGCAGCCCGACCGGCCGCCCGTACCCCCGACGTCTCCCGCGTCTCCCGCGTCTTCCGCGCGCCGCGCGGCTCCGTACGCCGGGAGCGGCGAGGCGCCGCCGGTGCCGTCCCAGCCGCCCGGGCAACCGCCCTACGGCGACGCCGGCGGTTCCCGGAAACCGGGCCCGCGACGTCTCCGCGGGCCGGTGCTGCTCTCGATGCTCGCCGCCGCGGTGGCCGTCGTCCTCGTGCTGGTGCTGACCGGCAACGGCAGTCGCCACCAGGACGGTTCGCCCGCCGGCGGCGGGACCGGACCCGTGGGGGCGGACGACTTCCATGCCGGCGACACCGCCCTGGTCGTCCTCGACGGTGTGTCCGGCCGCATCCAGTTGACCGCCGATCCGCACGCCCACGCCGTCACCGGCAGCTTCCACCGCACCGACGGCACCGCCGACCGACTGCGCGGACGGACCGTCCACGACGCCTCCGCCGACCGTGACGCGCTCGAGGTCGGGTGCGAGGACCAGGCCGGGGTCCGCGTGCCGTGCGCCGGGGACCTGGTCCTGACCCTGCCCGCCCACACCGGGCTGCGCCTGCGCCAGACCTCGGGCCAGGCCGTGCTGAGCGGGCTGGGCGGCGACGTCACCGTCGACGCCTCCTCGATCCAGCTCACCACGGCCGGCCTGCGGTCCCGGCTGGCGCACTTCACCGTCACCTCGGGCAGCGCCGACCTGTCCTTCGCGGGCGTGCCCGACGACTTCGACCTGCACGAGACGTCCGCGTCCGTCACCGCGCACCTGCCGCACTCCCCGGACGGCTACGCCGTCGCCACCGCGGCGTCGTCCGCGAGCACCCAGGTGACGGTGCCGCGCAATCCCGCCTCCGCGCACCGGCTCTCCCTGGCCGTCACCTCCGGCTCGCTGTCCGTCGCCTCCGCGGGATAGGGCGACCCCGCGCCGCACCCGGCGCGGCCGTTCACGCCCCCAGATCCGCCAGGACCTCCCTGGCGGCGCGGGCCCCCGACGCGAGGGCGCCCTGGACCGAGCCGGTCGCCCGGTGGTCCCCGCACAGGTAGCGGCGTGCGCCGCCCGCGTCGCTCATGGCCGACCCGTCGCCCGCGGGCCGGCGCGTGGTGCGGGTGAGCGGCCAGGGCGGCGGCATCGCGGGCAGCGCCTCCGGTACGCGGTACTCCGCCACCGGCTCCCACCCGTCGGTGTCCGTGTCGTACAACTCCGCCAGGGTGCGGCGCACTTCGGCCTCGTCCGGGGTGCCGGTCACGCCGAGGACGGAGGTGGAGACGAGGGCCCGACCCGGAGGAGCGTAGGTCGGTCCGATCGCGCTCAGCACCGCCGTGTTCAGCACGCGCCGGGCGGAGTCGGTGACCAGCACCGGCTCGGTGAGCGGCGGTTCGGGGGCGGCGTGGTAGTACGTCGTGACCGCGCGGGTCGGCACCGGCGCGAGCCCGGGCAGCAGCCGGACCGCGGCGCCGGGCCCGGTCGCGACCACCACGGCGGTGGCGGTCGCCTCCCGCCCGTCGGTGAGCAGCACGCCGTCGTCCGTCAGGGCCTCGACCGGGGACTCCAGACGCACAGTGCCGGGCGGCAACGCCGCGGCGAGCTGCGCCGGGACCGCGCCGATCCCCTCGGCCGGCAGGCACAGGGTGCCGCGCAGCATGGACCGCCACACCAGATGGAAGAAGCGGCTGGAGGTCTCCAGTTCGTCCTCCAGGAAGACCCCGGACAGGAACGGCCGCAGTACCCGGTCCACGAACTCCTCGGAGAGCCCGGCCGCGGACAGGGCGGTTCTCGTGGTGCGGTCGGCGCCGTGCTTCAGCACGTGCGGCGGTGCGAGCAGGTCGCGGCCGCTGAGCACGCCGAGCGCGGCGAGGTCGCGGGCGGAGCCGAGCCGCCCGGGCACGAGGTCGGCCAGCCGGCCGAGCCGGACGGGCCCGCGGGTGGGGTCCGCCACCCGCAGCCGCCCCTCGCCGGTGTGCACCAGCAGGTCCGGGGCGAACGGCCGCAGCCGCAGCCCCCGCAGCTCAAGTCGCCGCTTGACCTGCGGATACGACGTGTTGAACACCTGGAAGCCGCGGTCGAGGCGGAACCCGCCCCGGACGTCGGTGCGCATCCGCCCGCCCACACCGTCGGAACCCTCGAACACCCGCACCGTCAGGCCCGCGGCGGCCAGATCGCCCGCGCACGCCAGCCCAGCCGCACCTGCCCCCACGACCAGCACGTCCACGGGTTCCACCCCAGCCGCCACGACCGCCACCACCCTCTCCTCAGCGGTGGACTACCCGGCCCGCCCCAAAATCCACGGCTCCGTCCGGGTGATGCGCGCTGCCGGGGGCCCGCAGTCCCGTCGTGAGGGGCGACGGCGTGACCGCCGCGGCACGGTCCGGAACGGTCCGGCCCGTCCGCCGGGAGCCGTCAGTAGGCGTAGAAGCCCGCGCCGGACTTGCGGCCCAGTCGGCCCGCGTCGACCATGCGCTGGAGGATGGGCGGGGCCGCGTAGAGGGGCTCCTTGTACTCGCTGTACATCGAGTCGGCGATGGCGGCCACCGTGTCCAGGCCGATCAGGTCGGAGAGCTTGAGCGGGCCCATCGGGTGGGCGCAGCCCAGCTCCATGCCGTTGTCGATGTCCTCGCGGGTGGCGATGCCGGACTCGAACATGCGGATCGCGGAGAGCAGGTAGGGCACGAGGAGGGCGTTGACGACGAAGCCGGAGCGGTCCTGGGCGCGGATGGGGTGCTTGCCGAGGACGTCGGTGACCAGGGCCTCGGCGCGCTTGACCGTCTCGCTGCCGGTGGTGAGCGCCGGGATGATCTCGACCAGGCGCTGCACGGGGGCCGGGTTGAAGAAGTGGATGCCCACCACCTGGTCGGGGCGCGAGGTGGCCACCGCGAGCCGGACCAGCGGGATGGAGGAGGTGTTGGAGGCGAGGATGGCGTCGGGGCGGGTGACGACCTGGTCGAGTGTCTTGAAGATGCCGAGCTTGACCTGCTCGTCCTCCACCACCGCCTCGATCACCAGGTCCCGGTCGGCGAACTCGGCCAGGTCCGTGGTGTAAGTGAGCCGGTCCAGCGCCGCGTCCCGCTCCTGTTCGGTGAGCTTGCCGCGCTCCGCGGCCTTGGCGAGCGAGTTCGCCAGCCGGGCGCGGCCCAGCTCCAGCGCCTCGCCGGAGGTCTCGGCGACCCGGACGTCGAGTCCGGCCTTCGCGCACACCTCGGCGATGCCCGAACCCATCTGGCCCGCGCCCACCACTCCGACGCGCTGGATGTCACTCACTCGTCCGCCTCCCGATCGCCGGCCGTGTCCGGCCCCGTCGCTGCCTGCCGTGCGCTGGCTCGTACCTCTGATCACCGGCCCCTGATCACTGCCCCGATCGGGTACCGGACAGACGTTACCGCCCAGGAGGATCGGCGGGGCCGCCGCCCTGCCGCTCCAGTGGACTGGACCAGTCGGTGCTTGCCGCCATCGGCCCGGGCCACCATCATCGGCGGATCTGGACGGTGGATCAGGCAGATCGGCTCGATCAGGAGGACCGTATGGACCCGCTGGACCCGCTGCACCCGCTTTCCCGGAGGACGTTGACCGTCGCCGCCGCCGGAGCGCTGGCCTCGGCCGCGGCGGTCGGCACCGCACAGGCCGCGACCGCCGCCCGTACCGCGACCCCCGCCCGTACCGCAGACGCCGCCCGTACCGCCGACCCGGCCCGTCCCGCCGGCCCCGCCGCGGCCCCGGGCACCTCCCGCCGCGAGCTGCGCGGCATGTGGATCGCCACCGTCGCCAACACCGACTGGCCCTCCGCGCCCGGCCTGTCCCCGCAAGCGCAGCGCGCCGAACTGACCGGCCTGCTGGACCTCGCGGTCGAACGGCGGCTGAACGCCGTGATGGTGCAGGTCCGCCCGACCGCCGACGCGTTCTGGCCGTCGCCCTATGAGCCCTGGTCGCAGTACCTCACCGGCACCCAGGGCCGCGACCCCGGCTGGGACCCGCTGGGCACCGCCGTCCATGAGGCGCACCGCCGCGGGCTGGAGGTGCACGCCTGGTTCAATCCGTACCGCGTCGCGATGACCGACGACCCCGGCACCCTCGCCCCCACCCACCCGGCCCGGCTGCACCCGGAGTGGGTGCTGCCCTACGGCGGCAAGCTCTACTACGACCCCGGGCAGCCGCAGGTCCGCCGCTTCGTCGAGGACGCCATGCTCGACGCGGTGCGCCGCTACCCGGTCGACGCCGTGCACTTCGACGACTACTTCTACCCGTACCCGGTGGCCGGCCAGACCTTCGCCGACGACGCGAGCTACGCCCGCTACGGCGCCGGCTTCCCCGACCGCGACGCGTGGCGCCGCCACAACACCGACCTGCTGGTGCGCGAGATGGCCGCCCGCATCAAGCAGGTCCGGCCCGGCACGCAGTACGGCATCAGCCCGTTCGGCGTGTGGCGCAACGCCGCCACCGACCCGCTCGGCTCGGCCACCGCGGCCGGGGTGCAGACCTACGACGACCTGCACGCCGACACCCGCGGCTGGGTCGAGCGCGGCTGGCTGGACTACATCGCCCCGCAGGTCTACTGGTTGGCACAACCGCTTGACCAGCAGGTTCCTGCGAACTACGCGGTTCTGGTGCCGTGGTGGTCGGACGTGGTGCGGGGCACCGGGGTGGATCTGTACATCGGTGAGGCGCTGTACAAGGTGGGAGATCCGGCCCAGCCAGCGCAGTGGCAGGACCCCCGAGAACTGCTCCGGCACCTGGACCTCTGTGCCGAACATCCGGAGGTCCGGGGGAACGTCTACTTCTCGGCGAAGGAGGTTCGCGCCGATCCCTTGGGGGCCATGACGCTCATCCAGGATCGCTATGCACGGCGGGGTGGGCAGTGGGCCCGCTAGAGCAAATGGTGGGACTCCTGGCCGACCTTTCTGACGCGGACCAAGCCCTGATATTCGCGCGTCTTCAGAGGGCCCCGGAGGGGCGTGCAGAGCCGCAGGAAAGCTCGTCTCGAACGCCCCTCCCGCTTCCACGGCAAAGCGGGTCCGGGATGAGGGTCACGGTTCGGCGCGGGGGCCCGGTGTAGGCGACGTGCAGGAACCCGACCGCCGCCGGGGGAGGGGCGACGGTCGGGCTAGCTCCAGCGCACCGATCAATTGATTCATTCATTCATTCGCTCGTGCAGGGGCGAACGAGGCGGGCAACTACCCCTTCACGGGAGCGCCCATGGCGTGGTAGCCGCCGTCCACGTGCAGGATGCTGCCGGTCACGCCGCGGGAGAGGTCGCTGAACAGATACGTCGCGGTACCCGCGACCACGTCGGAGTCCTGGACGTCCCAGCCCAGGGGAGCGCGTTCGTGCCAGTTGTCGGCCAGGACTTCGAACCCGGGGATCGACTTGCCCGCCATGCTGCGGATGGGCCCGGCCGAGATGGTGTTGACGCGGATGCCCTTCGGCCCCAGGTCGCGTGCCAGGTAGCGGGTGACGGCCTCCAGCGCGGCCTTCGTCGGTCCCATCCAGTCGTAGACCGGCCAGGCCACCTGTGCGTCGAAGTCCAGGGACATCACCGACGCGCCGTTCGGTGCCTTCTCCAAGAGCGGTTGCAGCGCCACCGTCATGGCTTTGAGGCTGTACGCCGAGACGTGCATGGCGGTGCTGACCGATTCCCACGGGGTGTTGAGGAAGTTCCCGCCGAGTGCGTCAGCGGGTGCGTACGCGATGGCGTGCAACACGCCGTCTACGTGGTCCCACACGGCGGCCGTGTCGGTCCGGAGTTGTTCCAGTTCGGTGGGGTTGGTGACGTCCGCCGACAGCAGAGCGACCGGTTCCTTGGGGAGGCGCTTGGCGATGCGGCCCATGATCGAGGACGGCCGGCCGGGGGCGTTCGTCAGGATGACCTCGGCGCCGTGATCCATCGCCTGGCGGGCGATGGCGAAGGCGATGGAGTCCTCTGTGAGGACGCCACTGATCACGAGGCGTTTGCCGTCGAGCAGCATGAGGGTGGTTCTCCTAGGTGAGCTTGCCGGACAGGTACGAGTCCAGCGCGGACGGTTCAACATATCCACGGTCCGGAGTGGTGAGTGGCATCGCGAGGTCGGGCCGCAGCACGCATCCGGACGCCTTGAGATCGGCGGTGATGCGGATGCCGCACCCCATCCAGCCCTCCAGGCAGGCGTCTTTGACGCGGCAGTCGCGGCAGACCGGCGCGGTGTGCTGAGTGCGCGGGTAGTTCAGATTCGTCTCGATCGAGGCGCCGCCGTTCAGCCACCACACCATGTTGACGCGGCCCGGCAGGCCGTACGTCCATACGGTGATCCGCTCGGTACGGTCGGCCCACAGGTGCGTGATCTCCTGCCACGAGATGTGGTTGCGGAGCCACTGGTCTTCCTGACCGGGCATCCACATCACGTCATACAGGCGCACGCGGAGTTTTCGCTTGTCGATCCAGTCCAGGAAGCCGGGAATGTCTTCGTGGAAGCCTCGAAGGATCACCCGGTTGACTGCGACCGGCAGGCCGATGCCGCCGGCCAGGTCGATGACCCGCAGGGCGTTGTCGAAGGCGTCCAGGCCCATGATGTCGGCGTACGCCTGCTTCTCGAATGCCTGGACGGACAGCACGATGTCGGACAGCCCAGCCGCCTGGAGACGCGGAAGCCAATCCAGCATCTTCAGACCGTGGCTGACGAGCGAGATCTTCTCGATGCCGTCGGCGCGCATCCCGGCGATGAACGTCACGAACTCGTCGTTCAGCCGCGGTTCGAGGCCGGCCAGCGTGACCTGTGTGATCCCCCTCTCGCGACGGAAACGCGCGACGACCTTCCGGGCCTCTGACAGGTCGGAGTCGTGGATGGCGTTGCGTTCCATGCCCTCGTTGTGACACCACATCGTGCCCTCGCCCGGGTACCCGCACCGCATCGCGCATGTGGACGTGGTCAGCACCCGAAGGTTCTGGAAGTGCGTCTCCGCGCGGATCTCCTCGACGGGGATGCCGGGGAATGCCGCGCGGATGTCGCCGACCGTCTGCAACGGCAGCGAGTGCAGCCGATCAACCACGTTGGTGGAAGGAGCGACTGATCCGTTGCCCTGAACCGGCAGGAGGGGGAGCATGCGGCGCGGGCTCATCGGATCGGCTCCTTCGTCCAGAGGCCACACAGGCCGTCGCCGGGAGTGCCGTAGAAGGTGTGTGTCGTGACGTAGATGCCCCAGCCCTCCAACTGCTCACGGTTGATCGCGTGCACGTGGTCCTCATCCATGGCGAGGACATCGACCACGTCAGCGTTCGGGGTGGTCAGCACGAAGCCGCGATCGGCGTACGCCTTCATCAGGTCGACCAGACCTTGCGGGTTCTGAAGGTGCTCCAGGATTTCGAGCGCCGCGAACCAGTCCGGACGGCGTCGGGGCGTCCAGGTCTCCAGATCCGTTCCGTCGATCCAGCCGTCCACCGGGGCGTACCGGCCGCGCCACCCGTGCTCGGTGCGCAGGCAGTAGTCCAACTCAGTGCCGCCCGCGCCGAGATCCATCAGAATGTCACGGTCACAAAAACCGCCTCGGTGGAGTCGGTCAGCGGCAACCTGATAGCGCGCTTTCCGTTCGCTGTACGGGCGCCGGTCGACGCGGATGTATGCCGAGCAGCGCTCCATGAGCTGCTGCTCGGATGCGGATAAAAGCGGGTCTTTGTCTAACAACGTAGTCCCCTCCTCGCGGTCCTTAGTTCGATGCTGCCTTTCTACTGTCGCGCCGGTACCCGCCGCGACGACGGAAAACCACCCCCGACTCCTTCAGTAAGCGATGTATGGCCCCGTAAGAACGCCCGGTCTCCTCGGCGAGCTCACGAAGATCGGTGCCGGCTTCGTACTTTTTCTTGAGATCGGCGGCAAGCGTCTGGCGCTTTTCGCCGATGACCTGGCTGCCCTTGTTGAAGGTTGGCAGGGAAAGCTCGTTCACAGTGCGATTTTTTTCCTTTTACGCAATGGGGCACGGTTGGATGACACCGCCACCGTCGCCCAGCACGAGCGACGGTGGCGGTGTGGACCCGCCTCCGCGAGCCACACGGAATGTGGGAGAGCCGTGATTGGCAGTGCACGGAGGCGGGAGTTTCAGGGGTTCCCCGGCCGCTTTGGCGGCGTACGCGGTATCGGATCTGGCTGCGGCGCGGGGTAACCGGGCGTGTCCTTGCTGCTCACTTCTTCCGGCGATCCTGCCGCGCAGCCTCGCGGCGCTCCTGGCGGTTCCCGTTGGGGTCCGCGTAGATTCGGACTTCCTTCGCCTTGGGGCTGTGCATGGCGTCGCCGACGGGTGCGGGCTTCTGGCTGCCGCCCTTTTTGCTCATTGATCTTCCTCTACTTGATATGGCTCTTAGGCCGTTGCGGTCGTTGATGGGTGTTGCGTTCCCTTGCCCGGACTCGAACCGGGGTCGCGGGCCTCTTTCACAGGGGTAGGTCCGGCTCTTCCTGACTGAGCTACAAGGGATGGGCGGTGGACGGTCAGTCGTAGAGGTCCCAGCTGTGCGCACCCCAGTGGGATTGGAATTCTGAACAGAAATCCTCCCCATTGGTGGCCGGGCAGTCGGGGAGTAGGACGGCGGCCTGCGGTGCGCTATCGCCCCGCCATAGAGCCCATATCGTGCCTGCTTGCGGGCCCCGCAGGTTCAGCACGACGCCGTGGTGTACGGACCGGTGCGGGTGCCTTTCGAGCGTGCAGATCAGGGTGTCGAGGAGGTCGTCTTCTGTGTATCGACTGTTCGCTCCCTGGGCGCCTCGGGCAAGGTTGAGCACTGTTGGCGCCAGGGCTTCCGGGACCAATGTGCGTTGGCCGCAGATCGGTCGTTGCGTTTGCGGTACGGGCATTGATTCTCCCCATGCCCTCAATGGGCGGCGGCTCCTGAGTGTTGTTGCGAATTCGTCCCCTTGCCCGGACTCGAACCGGGGTCTCCGAGCACCTGAATTACCTTGATCTGGATTGAGGCTCAGGCGCGTCGGGCTCTTCCTGACTGAGGTACAAGGGGTTGGGTTCTCCACCCCCGCCGCCGCGGGGGGTGGGTCGCACCTCTTCCTCCGGACCGAGGGATGGTAGAGAGAGGAAGAGGCTGCGACGGGGGTGGAGATGTGGCCTTCCCTGGCCGACCGTCTCCGTAGGAAGGCCGGGGAAGGGTGGTGTCCCACCGTCGCCGTGGCACAAGCGACGGTGGGGGCTCTGGGGTTACGGAGGGGCCGGGGACTTCACGGCTTCATCGGCGAGATCGAGGACGGCAATGGCCAAGCGTCGGGTGTAGCCCAGTGCGTCCGCGTCGGATGCGGGGCGCTGTTCCAGCAGCAGTGCGCGGGTGAGGTGGAAATGTCCAGGGCTGGGCGTGGCAAGGTGCAGCATCGCGCGGAGCGTGGAGTGCAAGCTCCCCGACCTGTCGGCGACCTGTTGGTCCGTCAGGTCGGTGTGCGGGTCCAGAACCTCGTCCAGCTCGTCAAGGATCGAGTCCAGGTCGCCGTAGATGTCCGCACTGAGGCTTGCGCGCAGTGCCGTACTCAAGCGGACCAGCGTGTCCGGAGTGGTGCTGACTGCAAGTACCGGCGGCATGGTCATGCGCTCACCGCCTCACTGGCGCCCCGGGATAACCAGCCGAGCGCCAGGCGGCGGCGGTAGGAAGCGGGGAGAGGCAGGGCCGCCCAGACGATCTTTCCTTCGGGTGCCACGCCGGCCACGCCCCACTGTCCCTCCGTCAGCCCGGCAACCAGCAGGAGCCCACGACCGCTCTCCGCCTCGGCCGAGGGCGGTCGGAGTACGGGACGCTTGGCACTCTGGTCCCACACCCCGATGTGGAGTCGGGTGTTCGCCACCCAGAGGGTCAAAGCGCACTGGGGGACGGGAGGCTGTCCGCCGTCTTTCTTGAACGGTATGGCGGCCTGGCCGGCGTGCCGGACGGCGTTGGTCACCAGCTCACAGACGACCGTCTCAGCGTCAAAGGACACCTCCTCGGGCATCTGCCATTTCTGCAAGACGTCCTGGGTGTGGCTCCGAGCAAAGTGGACGGCGGAAGGCTCGCAGGCCAGGTCCAACCTGCATTGAAGGACGCTGGGGGTCATGATCACACCTTTCGCCGACTCTCCGTTCTCCATCTGTGCCGAGACCAGTGAAGAACTCGTCGCCTCCCAGCAACAGGAAGGACCGGAGGTTGCATCGCAGGGGGGACCGGAAGACTTTGCGTTCTCGTGACCCTGGCGCTGGTGCTGGACGTGGCGGTGACGTTACGTTCGGCGCATGGAAGTGAACTCCATCCTGAAGCGGCGCATGCGTGAACTAGGCTTGACTCAGGACGAGTTGGCCGAGCAGATGTGCGTGGCGTTGAGAGAGATCACCGGTCGGCAAGGGGCCGTCTCAGATCGCACCGTCCGCAACCTTCTGAGCGGTCGCACTAAACGGCCCAGCGGACGAACCCGCGTGGCCTTGGAGCATGTGTTCGGATGCCCCGTCGAAGACTTAGGGTTCCGCCCGCCTCGCTCCACCGCGCAGAAGGAGGATGATGTGCTTCGTCGCACTTTCGTGATGTCGGCGGCGGGTGCGGTCATGCCCCCCGACCTCACGGCTCCGCGCCGAGTTGGGAGTAGCGACGTGCGGCGTCTGGAGGTCAAGTTCGCCGCAATCCTTGACCAAGATCACAAGTACGGCGGGCTAGTCAGCACCGAGACACACGCATCCGCCTTGGCGGGTGAGGCGCTGTCCCTCCTGCAAAGAGGTACTTCCAGCCAACGGGTCAGAAGTAATCTCTACGCCTGTGCTGCTTCGTTTACGTCCAGCGCTCTTTGGGCCGCCATTGATGGGCGCCGATTCAATGAGGCTCAGCGTTATCTTGATCGGGCTTCGACGCTTGCTGCGATGTCCGGGGATGCTTCAATTCAATTCCGTATCTGGTCTCACGCTGGGAGTTTGTATCGACACCTCGGGCGACCCATTGACGCATTGGCGGCAAATGATGTCGCACGGGGCCTGCCGATTGCGCGCCGCGACCCGATGTTTGCTTCTCTCGGGCATGCGCGACACGCGGCGATCCTCGGCCTCACAAGAGATTCTGTTGCAGTGGAAAGGTCTATTGGCCGAGCGCAATCCGCTTACGCTAATGCCGACTTGGAATCCCCTCGGCCGGCCTGGATGCAAGCATTTTTCGATCAGGCCGAAATTGAGAGCCTTGCTCTGACGGCGCATCTTTCTCTGGGAAATTTTGCAGTGGCGGAGTCTCATGCTCACCGCAGCATCTCGCTGCTCAGACCCCACATGGTTCGAAGCAGGGCCATTGCGACGGCTCGATTGGCGCACGCCCAACTTGGGCAAGGCGAAATTGAGGCTGCGGCGACAACGGCCATGAGTACCGGGTCATCCCATCCACGCGTTACTCGGATGCTGGATCTCTTCGGGAGTAGACTACGCCTCGTCGCTCCGCACAGTAGCGTGTTGGAACTGTGGAATGAATATATCGAACGCCGAAGGGATGATTTGTGAAATCTGCCGGAGTTGAACTTCGCCGATTCGGCAACCTGGATGATATTTGGAACACTCTGATCGAGGTGTACGCCGAAGTTCGCGCCGATCGTCTCCATGATCCACACTATTCTGTCGAGCGCTACGGGGAGCGTCTCGCGCGGCACGGCTCCGAGGCAGGGTTTGAAGCTGTCGTCGGGTATGACGGAAATGAGGCGGTCGGATACGCATACGGAAATTCGATTGAGAGCGGTGACCGATTCTGGGAGCGGATCACGAGCGCTCTTCCGGAGACTGTGACGACTACGCCGACTCTGGCCCTCAAAGAGATCATGGTCCGCGTGCCGTGGCGTAAGACGGGAACTTCTCGCCGAATCCACGACACGCTTCTTGCTGAGCGGCGCGAAACTCAGGCGGCGCTCATGGTGAATCCGCTTGCTGGGAACGGAAAGGTGCACGCCCTGTACGAGTCATGGGGGTACGCCGATATCGGCGAGAGTCAGCCGTCGCCGGACTCGCCCGTCTTGATGGCGATGGTGCGTAGCATCGGTTAGTCCATCTCCCGGGCGGTAACAACTGAATTCTTGATCACCGGCCCACCTCTTCAAGCGGGCCGTCTTGGCATGTCCGGACCCTGGCCACGGAAAGTGAGCCAGGGCGGTGGGTTGGCCGGGTGGGGTGGTGCGCGTGTGTCTCGCTGTGCCCCCGCTCGGCTCAGCCACGCTTCGTGGTTTGTGGTCGTGGCTTGGCGTGGTGGCGCGGTGGCTGTGTTCGGGTGGCTGCGGTCGTGCCGTGCCGTGTTTGTCGGCTGGTGCCGGGCGGGGTGTCGTGTGTGGTGTTGGCCTGGTGCTGGTTGGGTGTCTGTGCGGGGTTGTGGGTTGTCCGCTGTCGTTGTTGTTGCGCGCTGAGCGGTGGGGGCCGGCGTGAGCGGGGCGGTAGACAGGAGCGGCGGCGGCCCTGGCCGCCAGCGCGCGGCGGTCCGCGTAGCGGGCCGCCCTTGATCCAGTAAAGAAACTTTGAACAGCGCTTCGGCCGTGCGGCGTTGACGGCTGCCGCTGCTGCGCGCCTGGCGGTCTGGGCATGGCGTGGGCTCGGAGCGCTGCCGGTCCGGGTTGCTGCTGGCGTGCTGCTTGCCGGTGCTGCGTAGTTACGGGCGCGTGGCGTGGGGTGAGGTGTGGGGTCGGAACATCACTGCTCCGGGCGGGCAAGCGGCATGTCCCGGGTGGGGCCTGCGCGGATGCGCCCTCTGACCTGCATCAGTGATGTCGGGGAAGCGGCATGGGGGACATCACTGGAGTGCGTTGCCGAACTGTGATGCGCACCCCCCGGTTTCAGTGACCTTTTCAGTGATGTCGGCGTGCTGCCGTGTTCGGCGTTGGTCATCGACTGCCGAGCGGTCCGCAGGGTTGCCACCGTCCAGGCCCGAAGTTTTTCCGTTCTCGTGTCACACGGAGCCGTCTGCGGAGACCTGTAGCAGGTGAACAGCTCGGTTCTCACGACGCGCAGGAGGTTCGTACGGATGTGGTGTGTTTTGACAGTTTCCGTTCCGGTGGTGGCGGGGCGCTGTCCACAGGGTGGGGATTTGAGGATGGGTCCGCCGGTCGGCCGCTCGGCCCGTGCCGCGGGCGGTCGGGTTCCCGCTGGACGGAACGCGGGAGCGCTCGGCGTCCCGACCCATGAGGCCGGGGGCTGTCTTGGGGCGGTTCCTCGCTTGGGGGCGCCGAGGATGGCGGTACGTCAGGAGGTGTCGGTGCGGTGGCGAAAGGGAGCGGACATGACCGGCGCGGTGTGTGAGGTGTGTCACGGCAGTTTTGTACGGGGGGTGTCCCAGAGGCAGTCAGAGGGTTTCAGAGGAAATCACTGCGTCTCACTGCGTATTGGGTATCGGTGGCGCGTGAATCTTCGGCGTTTGGTGCGTCCGGGATTCGGGTCTACAGTCCGGTCACCGGCGGGCCGCGAGTGTGGCGGGAGAAGGGAGATCGAGCCGCGCCCGGGGGTGGATAACACGGAAAGTACCGTCAGGCAAAACGCGTTTTCTGTGGATGCTTGTAGACGTCGCCGGAGCAGCCTGCGGCAGTGCGTGACATGGATGGACGAGAAGGGGGAGGTGGCTTCGGTGGGCGGTCCGGCTCTGGTGACGCACGGCTGTAGCGGGCAGGGCGGGGCGGGTTGTCGCGTGGGGCTGCCGCATAGCACGAGATCACGTATTTCCGTAACCGGCGATGCCCCGGAGTCTTGGACGTCCCGCCGGGATCGCTCGGCGACGGATGCGACGAGGGGCGGCACGGAATGGAACGCGTGGGATGGCGTGATCGGCAGTGCACGACGGGAGCGGCGGATATGAACGCGCGGGACGTTGGCGAACTCTCCCGGCGCCTGGCCGGGCTCAGTGAGCAAATCGCCGATCTGCAAGACCGCGCTGACGCACTGGTAGCCGCCCTGACAGCCGCTACTTCCCGTCCGGTCCAAGCAACTGCTGAACCAGCGTCAGCAACTTCTCCTGCGTCTGCTGAAGCGTGCTGAGTTGTTCCTCCACCAGGGCCACCCGCGCTTTGAGTTCCTTGACGGCCTCGCCTTCGTCCCGCCCGCCGGCCTCACCAGATCCGGCGGAGCGGGGCGACGAGGCCGCACGGCTGCCGCTGGTGGTCGGCCCGGTGGCGTTCTGGCGTACGAAGCTGCCGCGCCCCTGGACGGAGTAGATCAGCCCTTCGGACTTCAGCATCCGGAGCGCGTTCTGAACGGTGGAGCTGGCGATGCCGTAGCGGTCTTGCAGGTCACGCGCTGACGGCAGCTTGTCGCCGGGCTTGAGCCTCCCGCTGGTGATCTCACCGCGCAGTACCGCGGCGGCCTGCACGTAGGGCGGCCTTGGGTCCTCTTCGAGCGGCAGCGTCATGACCGCAGGATAGCGGCGCCCCCGCATGGATGGCACAGGCGCGCTACCCCTGTGACCCATCTGTAGCGCGACGCACGCGTGTATCGGTGTTGCGCATGTGCGGGTGTAGCGCTACAGTCTTCCGGTATCGCCAACCGGCGGTCCGGCAATCAAGAAGGAGAAACACGAGATGGCAAACGCAATGGCACGTGTGCAGGTGGACGGCTCGCTGTTCCTGGTGGCGCTTCCGGCGGCGCCGAAGATGCGGCAGAGCGACGACGGGAGTCCTGCGGTGCAGGTGTTCAACTCCGTCACGGCTGAGGCCATGGCGGTGATCTCGCTGACCGAGGTGTCCGACGGGCGCGCGCAGGTCATCAAGATCACCGTTCCGGAGTCCCAGGTTCCCCAGGGTGCGGTGCCGGGAACGCAGGTGCGGCCGGTGGGCCTGGTCTGCTCCCCGTGGGGCACCCCGGGGTTCAACGGGCAGATCAACACCGGCCTGTCCTACCGGGCCGAGCGCATCGAACTCCACACCGCCCCCGCCCCGGCTTCGGCCGGACAGGCCCAGCCCAAGGGCTCGGAGGCGCAGAAGTGACCGGCGAGCACCAGCGGTTCTCCTTCGGCCCGCCTCGGGCGTATCCGCTCACGGTCACGGGCCCCGATGAGCGGTTCAGCGAACAGCTCGTGAAGTCCATGGCGGCCTTGCTGGTCGCTCACGGCTACCCGCCGTTGGACAACCCCTACGACTGGGCGAACTTCGAAACGGCGCTGGCCGGGTTCCTGTTCCACGACAACCGGGAGGAAACGCCGTGAACCCCGAAAGCATCGAACGGGACTGGCTGGTGCTGGCGGTGGCCTGCGCGGTCGGACTGCTCGCCTGGTGGGTGTTCGTGGTCGTGCGCTACCTGCGGGCCGACACCCACACGCGGGCCAGCATCCGTCAGGCGCACCGCATCCGCCGCAGGTGGCGGCGCCTGGCCCCCATGGCGGGCCTGTCGGTCACCGACAAGACCCCCACCTTCCTCGCCTCCTTGCAGACCAAGGAGGGACAGACGCCCAAGCCCCGCGTGCTGACGCCGAAGGTGTCCACGACACCGGACCGGTTCGGCGTCATCGTGGACGCCACCTGCCTGCCCAAGGTGGGCCTGGCCGAGTACACCAAAGCCGCCCCCTACCTCGCCGACGCATGGGGAGCGGTCCGCATATCGGTCCTGCCCAACGGGCCCGGCAAGGTCCGCATGCGGGCGGTGCGCACCGACCCCATCACCGTGCCCACCACCTTCCGCCCCGACGGCAAGCAGCCGCCCGACGTGAGCGTGTGGGATCTCGGGGTGGACGAGTACGCCGAACCGGTCGCGTTGCGCATGGCCAACATCCCCGGAATGACGGTGGCCGGGCTGCCCGGCTACGGCAAGACGTCGCTGATCGCCCGCCTGTTCTGTGCGCTGGCACCCTCCGGGGCGGTGCAATTCGCCGTCGCGGACGGCAAGGTCACCTCTGCGGGCGAGGGCGACTACGCCGACATCGTCAAGCGGTGCTTCGCGTTCGTCGGGGACGACCTGGAAGAGGCCAACGCGCTGTTCAAGCGGCTGGTGGACCTGCGGCGGCGCCGTTCCACCAGCATCCGCCGGCTGCTGGGGCGGCCCAACATGTGGCACGGCGGCCCCACCACCTCGTGGCCGCTGGTCGTACTCGTCATCGACGAGGCACACACCTACTTCCGCGACTACAAGGGCAGTGACCAGAAGACGAAGCAGCTCGCCGCGCTGGCCTCGGAGAACGCCCGGCTCGTGGAAGACCTGGTGAAGAAGGGCCGCAGTGTCGGAGTCGTGGTCATCCTGGCCACGCAGAAGGCGACCGGCGACGCGATCCCCACGTTCATCCGGGACGTGTGCCCGGTCGGGATGTCCTTCGCGCAGAAGACCGCCGACGCCGCCGTTGCCGCCCTCGGGGAGGACATCCGCAACTGGCCCGACGCCGACCCGGTCGCCCTGCAAGACCCCCTCTACGTCGGCGTGGCCTCCATGTCGGTCGCGGGGCGCCCCGGCTTCACCCGCGTCCGCACGCCCCTCGTCCACCCCGACGACGTCGCGCACACCGCCGAAACCACCGCACACCTCACCGCCGACCCCGCCCAGCTCCTCGACCACCACCCCATCCCCTCGCCCCGACTGACCAAGCGGCCCGGTGGTCCCACCCGCCCGCGCAACCGTGCCCGATAACCCACCGGCAACCCACCCACAAGAAGGGAGAACACCCGCGATGGCCGCCCGCTCCGACACCCTGACGCAAGCCACCGTCACCGCCGTGATGGCGGTCATCGCCACGCTCGCCTTCACCTTCTCCTTCGGGAACGTCTGGGCCCTCGCACTCCGCCTTGGCATCGCCCACCCCATCGCCCCCCTGATCGCCCCCATGGTGGACCTGTCCGTCATCGGCCTCCTGGTCGCCCTGCGCCGCCTCACCCTCCAAGGCGTCCCCGCCCGCGAACTGCGCCCGGCCACCCGGCTGATGCACCTGTGCGGCCTGCTCACCCTCGCCCTGAACACCGCCGAACCCCTCACCGTGCGCCACTACGGACGCGCCGCCCTCGACACCGTCGCGCCCCTGCTCCTGCTCGGCTGGGGCAAAGTCGGCCCCCTCCTCCTCGGCCACTTCCACACCACCCACCCAGAGCCAACACCCCCACCCGCACCGGCCGCTGAAACGGCCACCCCGGTAGCAGCACCCGACACGACTGCACCCGACCCCTCAAGATTCCCCGCCGCGCCCCCGCCGACCGCGTCACCCGCGCATCCGGGGCCGCGTCCGCTGCCCGCCCCGCTCATCCACGCCGGACGCCAGATCGCCGACGCACACCGCAGCGAACACGCCCGCGCCATCACCGCCCCCGAGCTGGCCGCGCGCCTGCGCATCACCCCTCACCTGGCCACCACCCTGGCCGCCCACCTCGACGGCTGAACCGCCCTGCCGCACCCCCTGGGAAGTCCCGGCCAGGGGCACCCCTGCCCACACCGCCTCTGGCCGGGACTCCATCCCCGCACGCCCTCAACCGCCCTGGAAGGACCCGCCGCGATGACCGCCCCCGCCCTGACCCCGGGCCTTCGTGACCTGCTAGCGCTGGCCGCCGACCCCGGCTTCCCCCAGGTACAGCAGCAAATCGAACGCCTCCAAGGCTGCACCCAACCCGTCCAGCTCACCGGCTACAGCGCCACCCTCAATGCCGACACCGGAGAAGCCCTCCACGTCTTCACCACCCTCGACCACCCCACCGGACGCCTCCTCATCGCATGCGGCAACCGCCGTGCTTCACGTTGTGCCGCCTGCTCGCGTACCTACGCCGCCGACACCTTTCACCTGATCAAGGCCGGACTCACCGGCGGCAAGGGCACCCCTGACGCCGTCGAAGATCACCCCCGGGTCTTCGTCACCCTCACCGCGCCCTCCTTCGGCGCCGTCCACAACTACGACAAGAACAGCCGAGGAACCCGCCTCACCTGCACCTGCGGCCGCCGCCACACTCCCGATGACCCCGCCCTGGGCACCCCGGTCAATCCCCGCACCTACGACTACGCGGGCGCAGTGCTGTGGAACGCCCACGCCTCCGCCCTATGGGCCCGCTTCACCACCTATCTGCGCCGCCAGATCGCCGCCGAACTCAAACTGAAGAACGTTGCCGCACTGAACAAGGTGCTGCGAATCTCCTTCGCCAAGGTTGCCGAGTACCAAAAGCGCGGCCTGATCCACTACCACGCCATCATCCGTCTCGACGGCCCCGAAGGCGGTACCGAGTCCCCGCCGGCCAACGCCACCACGGATGTCCTCACCGACGCCATCGCACCGGCGGTCAAGGCCGTCACCGTCGCCCTGGAAGACGACGCGACCGTGGGACGGCATGTCTTCCGCTTCGGCGAACAGATCCGCATCCGGCCCATGAGCACCGACTCGGACAAGCTCACCGGCCACAAGGTCGCCGCCTACGTAGCCAAGTACGTCACCAAAGGCGCCGAAGACACCGGCACCGTAGACCGAACCGTCACCTGCCCCCACTGCAAAGGGCGCGGCTTCCGCACCACACCCACCGGCCGCGCCGACTGCGTCGCATGCGACAGCACCGGAGAAGGCTTCCCCGTACGTCACCTCGTCGTCCAGCAGCACATCCGCCAGATCATCCGCACCGCATGGGACCTCGGCGGCTCACCCGCACTCGCCCACCTCAACCTCCGCAAGTGGGCCCACATGCTCGGGTTCCGGGGCCACTTCTCCACCAAGTCCCGCCACTACTCCACCACCCTCGGCGCGCTTCGCGACACCCGTCGTCAGTGGCGCACCAAGGCTGCCCACGAACGCATCCTCGCCGCCCTCCCCGACCACGAACGGGAACACACGACCCTCGTCACCGAATCCGCCTGGCAGTACCTCGGTCTCGGCTACGCCCCCGGAGAAGAACTACTTGCCGCGATCATCCGCGAGAGCCTGCGATTGGCTGAGGGGAGGACCCATGAGGCCAGTAGCGGCGCAGACATCGCCCCTTGTTGAACCCGGTCGTGGCAGCAAAGCCAGCGGCCTCAAGGTCTTCGTGTATCGCGTTGGTCGTGATGGAAACAAGACGCTCGTCCGCGTCAAGGAGTGAACGCAAACGCCCCTGGTGCCTCGCCAGGGGCGTTGTTATGCCTCTTCAGAAGCCAGCCTGGCTGAACTGATCCTCCCGGATCGCCAGACGTTCCTTCACGTCTTCAGGGATGAGGAGTTCGCCGACCGTTTCGACCGTGCCTCGCCCATTCGGGCCCGATGTCATCTCTCGGCGGATAGAGAACTTGATGCCTGCGCGCAACAGATCCTTGGTCATCTCCTCCATCCCACCGGCCTCCCACTGCTCCCGGTAGGTCCTGCCTCCGTGAGTCAGAATCCAACGATCCTTGGTGCTCTCCGGATCGATGGCGGCCATCTCCTTCATCAGCGAGGCGAACGTCTTCTCCGCTGTCTCCTGAACGAATCCACCCACGGCGAACTTGCCACCTGGCGCGAGACCTTGCATGTAGTGCTCGATGCCGGCCTCTACCTCGCGCAGTCGCTTGCGCATCTCCTCGCCGCGGGCGTACTCGCGGTACTCCACAGGGTGATCTCCGAGTTCTTCCAGAACCGTTTCGACCAGGGAACCGTATATCTGGTCGGGGTTCTCTCCGGCGCTCTTGCAGGTCCGGCAGCGGAGGTAGAAATACGTCTTCCCTTCCGTCCGGTTGGTGCGCTTGGTGTAGTTGCCTCCGCACCTATGGCAGATGATGACGCCGAGGAACTGTGTGGAGCCCTTCGTCCACGGCCGTGAGTTGACACGTCGGGCCGCAAGCCGGTCCAATACCTTCTGCACTCGATCCCATTCCTCCGATGGCGATATCGGAGGCGCAACCTTGATTGTTTTTCCGTCGGTGCCCCAGACGATCTGAGACCGCTTGTTCTTGGCGGGGTTCTTGCTCATCTCCGTGCGCACGCCGGTGAGCGCCGGGTTGCGGAGGATGATCCGCAGAGAGGTGCCGTGCCAGTCGCCGCCGCTCGGGCCAGGTACCTGGGCCCGGTTGAGTACGTTGCATAGGCGGTAAATAGATGGCGGCCTCTCGCGGAGCAATGCGTTGATGACGTAGCGCAGCACTCGGAACCGCTGCGGGTGAAGGACCAGCACGTTCTTCCCGTCTTGGCCCCGCTCTGACATGTAGCCGTACACCGGGGCTCCGACCAGCCACTTTTCCTGAGTTTTGGCGTACTGCCAGAGAGACGAGACTCGGAGCCCTGTGTTCGCTGCCTCGATCTCCGCCATACCGGCGATCAGGGAGACGATCGTCTTGCCGATCTGACTGGACAGATCGATCGGGTCGTGGAGGGACTTGAGGTTCTTCTCAAGTTTGGTGCACCACTCGATCATCACTTGCAGGTCAAGGATGCGGCGGACGAACCGGTCCAGCTTCCAGAAGTAGAGGACATCGAACTCCGGTGCGCGGTTGTTCAGCCACTCGCCCAGGTCTTTCCGTTTCCACGGTGGGATCTTGGTTGCCGATACGTTCAGGTCCCGCGCTACTCCAACGACCCGTGCCCGGTCGTTGTTCGCCTGCCGCCAAAGATCAAGTTCCTGGCGTATGGGGGAGGTGGTGTCATCCGTGAGGACGGACAGGCGTACGGAGAGCAACGCCCTGGAAGCGCCCTCCGGAAGAGCTTCGTTGATCCTCTTCAGCTCTTCGAGCTCCGCCAACTCGGCCGCGGACCAGGTGACGCCGATGATCGGGGGCGTCGTCAGTTCGGTAGACATGACAAGAGACTAGCGCCTTGTGCCAACGAATAGACCTCGCCGCAGGTCTACTGGAACATCGGCTTCGCGGCCGCCGACTACGCGGTGCTGGTGCCGTGGTGGTCCGATGTCGTGGCCGGCACCCGCGCCAGGCTCTACGTGGGGGAGGCCCTGTACAAGGCCGGCGCCGCGGGCCAGCCGGCGGCCTGGCAGGACCCGGCCGAGCTCTCCCGCCACCTCGCCTTCGACGCCGGCTACCCGCAGGTGCGCGGCAACATCTACTTCTCCGCGACGCAGGTGGGCGCCGACCCGCTGGGCGCGATGAGCGAGGTGGTCGCCGAGCACTACCCGACGAGGGTGCGCACGCCGTGAGGTGACGGGCAGTCAATTTTCCTCTGTCCGCGGCCGGTTGTGAGCACCTCGCGGCCCGGCCGCGGGCGGATAAACGTTCGTGTGCCGATCGCCCGCGCTGCTACGTTCTCCGCGTGGCGAAACTCAATCAGATCATCGCAGTCGAGAAGGGCGCCAAGTCCAAGGCCCACCACGAGCTGGCGTCCGCCCAGCGCGACCTGCTCAAGCCCGCGCTGCTGTCCGGCATCGCCCGGACCTACCAGCCCAAGGACGAGGAGGGCGAGCAACTGCCGCCGGAGTCCACCCGGGTGCAGGTCCAGGCCGAGCAGGTGCTGCGGTCCGCGACGACCGCGCTGAGCCGGCTCTTCGACGTGACCGCCACCAAGGACTGGGCGAACTGCGAGGCGCGCGCCGACATCACGGTGGACGGCCGCGAGCTGGTCCGCGACGTGCCGGTGACCTACCTGCTCTTCCTGGAGAAGCAGCTCGTGGAGCTGGGGCAGTTCATCCGGAAGCTGCCGGTGCTCGACGCCGCCGAGGCGTGGAACCTCGACGCCTCCACCGATGCCTGGAAGACCGAGCCGGTGCGCACCATCCGCACCCGCAAGGTGCCGCGCAACCACGTGAAGGCCGAGGCGACCGAGCAGCACCCGGCGCAGGTCGAGGTCTACTACGAGGACATCGCGGTCGGGTACTGGACGACGGTGAAGTTCTCCGGCGCGCTGCCGGCCCGCCGGGTCAACGAGCTGCTGGAGCGGGTGGACAAGCTCCACCAGGCCGTGCAGTTCGCCCGTGAGGAGGCCAACGGCGCCGAGGTCGCCGACCGGCGGGTCGGGGACGCCGTCTTCGGCTACCTGCTCGGGGCCTGACCCCACAAGTTCCCTCCGCCGCGTGCGGAGGGGCTTCCCCGCCCGAGTGCGGGGGAGTGCGCGGGAGCGCAAAGCTGAAACTGAAGCTCGTCGTGAGGCGGCGGCCGCGCACAGCGGCGCCGCGGCCAGACTCAGACTCTCGCTCCAGACTCAGCACGGGCCGCCGATCGCCGGCCCGCCGCTTCGGGCCAAGGGATCGCGAAATGCCGGTTCGACTCCGGCCCGCCGCTCTCGTGCGGCGGTAGTGAAAAGGCATCACGCGCGAGGTGACGCTCACCCGGGCGGTGACAGGGGCCGGCGGCAGCACAGGGCGGCACCAGCGGGGCCCGGGGCCAGGACAAGGCCCCGGGCCCCACCTTCGTGGCCGCCCTCGCCTTCGTGGCTGCCCGCCCGCGGGCGGTTTCAGGCGAGCCAGTCGGTGTATCAGGAGAGCCAGTCGGTGTAGCGGGTCGGCGCGAGCCGCGCGTTCCGGTCGGTGAGCACGTCGCCCTTGACCGCGCCGAACATGCCCGCGGCCGGGTCGGTGACGACCGTGCGCGCGTCCGCGCGGTGCCGCAGGGTGAGCCGGCCCAGCTCGTCCAGCGCGAAGACCTCCGGTCCGGCGACGTCGAGGACGCCGCCCAGCGGGGCGCCCGCGGCCACCTCGGCCACCGCGGCGGCCACGTCCGCGGCGGCGATGGGCTGGATGGGCGTGGCCGGCAGCCGTACGGTGTCGCCGTCGGTGGTCCAGGACAGGATCGCGTCGACGAACTCCATGAACTGGGTGGCCCGCACGATCGAGTACGGCACGGGCCCGGCCTTGAGGATGTCCTCCTGGAGCACCTTGGCCCGGTAGTAGTCCAGTTCCGGCACCTGGTCGACCCCGACGATCGAGAGGACCACGAAGTGCCGGACGCCGTTGCGTCCGGCGGCGGCGACGAGGTTGTCCATCGAGGTCCGGAAGAAGCCGGCGGACGCCTCGTCGAAGGTCGGGGAGTTCGTCAGGTTGACGACGGTGCCGGCGCCGGCCAGGGCCTCGTCCAGTCCTTTGCCGCTGATGACGTCCGTGCCGGTGGACTGCGAGTGCGGGGTCGCGTCGTGCCCGGCGGCCTTGAGCCTTGTGACGACCTGGGAGCCGATCAGCCCGGTGCCGCCGATGACCGCGATCTTCATGACATGCCTTCCGTCGGGTGCCGTTCCGTCCGTGCCGAGGCGTACGTGCCCGGCGGGCCAGGTGCCGCGTGAACTCGGACACTTCCTGTCCGAGACTATACGCGGATGGGACTTGTCCGAGTCAAGATGGGGGGCGGGCGTGGCGCGGACGTGGTGCGTCCCGAACCGAGTGGGCCCGCGAGCGGGCTGGTTAGAGTGATCAGGTGAAGATGTCCGGCGGAGTCGAGTGGGCCCTGCACTGCTGCGTGGTGCTCACGTCAGTGGAGGAACCGGTGCCGGCGACCCGGCTGGCCGAACTGCACGACGTCTCGGCGAGCTATCTGGCCAAGCAGTTGCAGGCGCTGTCCCGCGCCGGCCTGGTGCGGTCGGTCCAGGGCAAGGCGGGCGGCTACGTCCTCACCCGCGAACCGGCCTCGATCACCGTGCTCGACGTGGTCGAGGCGGTCGACGGCCCCGAGCGCGCCTTCGTCTGCACGGAGATCCGGCAGCGCGGCCCGCTGGCCACCCCGCCCGAGTCCTGCACCGTGCCCTGCGCCATCTCCCGCGCGATGTCCGCGGCGGACACGGCCTGGCGGGAGTCCCTGCGCGGCGTCTCGATCGCCGACCTCGTCGCGGGCATGAACGCCGACTACGGGCCGGGCGCGCTGCCGGTCTTCGGCGCCTGGCTCACCGGCTCGCCCCCCGCCTGACGCCCCCGCGCGAGGGAGCCCGCGGCCGCGGCCGGAGCGGGGCCCGTACCGGCGATACGCTGGGCGCACGATGCACCGATTCAGCTCGCCGTGGGGCGACCTCGACCTGACCCGCTACCCGGCCGAGCCGCGCGAGCAGCTGCGGGCCTGGGACGCCGCCGACGCGTACGCGCTCCAGCACCTCGCCGACACCGGGAGAGCGGCCGAAGGCGGCCGCACCGTCGTCGTCGGGGACCGCTGGGGCGCCCTCACCACCGCGCTCGCCGCGGGCGGCACCACCCGCCCCACCCTGGTCACGGACTCCTACCTCGGCCGCCAGGCCGCGGAGGCGAACCTGCGGCGCGCCATCCCCGGGGCCCCGGCAGGCGCACCCGCAAGCGCCCCGGCCGAACTGCGCACCACCCGCGACGCACCGCCCGCGCGGATCGACCTGCTGATCATCCGGGTGCCCAAGAGCCTCGCCCTGCTGGAGGACCAGCTGCACCGGCTCGCGCCCGCCGTCCACCCCGGCACCACCGTGCTCGGCACCGGCATGGTCAGCGAGATCCACACCTCCACGCTCCGCCTCTTCGAGCGGATCATCGGCCCCACCACCACCTCGCTCGCGGTGCGCAAGGCCCGGCTGGTCTTCTGCACGCCCGAGCCCGGCCTCGCCCGCGGCGCCAACCCCTGGCCGCTGCGCTACGCCCTGCCCGACGGCATCGGCCCGATGTCCGGGCGCACCGTCGTCAACCACGCCGGGGTGTTCTGCGCCGACCGGCTCGACCTCGGCACCCGCCTGCTGCTGGCGCACCTGCCGGACCGCACCGGCCCGGACCGGGTGGTGGACCTCGGCTGCGGCAACGGCGTCCTCGGTACGGCGGCCGCCCTCGCCAACCCCGACGCCGAGGTGCTCTTCACCGACGAGTCCTACCAGGCCGTCGCCTCCGCCGAGGAGACCTTCCACGCCAACGCCGCGCCCGGCAGCAAGGCCCGCTTCGCCGTCGGGGACGCCCTCACCGCGGTGCCGCCCGGCAGCGCCGACCTGGTGCTGCTCAACCCGCCCTTCCACTCCCACCGCGCCACCACCGACGCCGCCGCCCGCCGCATGTTCACCACGGCGCACGCGGCGCTGGCCGCGGGCGGCGAGCTGCGGGTCGTCGCCAACCGCCACCTCGCCTACCTGCCGCGGCTGCGCCGCCTGTTCGGCAACGGCGAGGTGGCCGCGGCGAACCCGAAGTACGTGGTGCTGCGCAGCACCAGGTAGCTGCGCTCCGGGGCACGCACGCACCCGCTCCCGGCACGAAGCGCTCCCTGGCGGACGCCTTCACAGCGGGGAGGCCGCACAGCGGGGGCCCACACGGCGGGACCCGCACGGCGGGGCGCCCTCGTACAGGAGGGCGCCCCGTCCGCCGATCAACCCAGCGACGCCACCGCGGCGTTGAAGATCGCCGACGGCCGCATGACCGCCGTCGCCTTCGCCGGGTCGGGCTGGTAGTACCCGCCGATGTCCGCCGGCGAGCCCTGGACGGCGATCAGTTCGGCGACGATCGCCTCCTCCTGCTCCGCGAGGGTCTTCGCCAGCGGAGCGAACGCCTCCGCGAGCTGCGTGTCGTCGGACTGCGCGGCCAGCTCCTGCGCCCAGTACAGCGCCAGGTAGAAGTGGCTGCCGCGGTTGTCGATCCCGCCGACCCGCCGGGACGGCGACTTGTCCTCGTTGAGGAACGTGCCGGTGGCGCGGTCGAGGGTGTCGGCCAGGATCTGCGCCCGCGTGTTCCCGGTGGTCTGCGCGAGGTGCTCGAAGCTCACCGCGAGCGCCAGGAACTCGCCGAGGCTGTCCCAGCGCAGGTAGTCCTCCTTGACCAGCTGCTGCACGTGCTTGGGCGCGGAGCCGCCGGCGCCGGTCTCGAACAGCCCGCCGCCGTTGATCAGCGGCACCACCGACAGCATCTTGGCGCTGGTGCCCAGCTCCAGGATCGGGAAGAGGTCGGTCAGGTAGTCGCGCAGCACGTTGCCGGTGACGGAGATGGTGTTCTCGCCGCGGCGGATGCGCTCCAGGGACAGCTTCGTCGCCTCGACCGGGGAGAGCACCCGGATGTCCAGGCCCTCGGTGTCGTGCTCCGGCAGGTACGCCTCGACCTTGGCGATCAGCGCCGCGTCGTGGGCGCGCTCGGCGTCCAGCCAGAAGACAGCCGGGTCGCCGGTGGCGCGGGCGCGGGTGACGGCGAGCTTGACCCAGTCGCGGATCGGCAGGTCCTTGGTCTGGCACATCCGGAAGATGTCGCCGGCCGAGACGGCCTGCTCCAGCACGACCGCACCGCTGCCGTCGACCACCCGGACGGTGCCGGTGGCGGCGATCTCGAAGGTCTTGTCGTGGCTGCCGTACTCCTCGGCCTTCTGGGCCATCAGGCCGACGTTCGGCACCGAGCCCATGGTGGCCGGGTCGAAGGCGCCGTGCGCCCGGCAGTCGTCGAGCACGACCTGGTAGACGCCCGCGTAGCTGCTGTCGGGCAGCACCGCCAGGGTGTCGGCCTCCTTGCCGTCCGGACCCCACATGTGGCCGGAGGTGCGGATCATCGCGGGCATCGAGGCGTCCACGATGACGTCGCTGGGCACGTGCAGGTTGGTGATGCCGCGGTCGGAGTCGACCATCGCCAGCGCCGGGCCCGCGGCCAGCTCCGCGGCGAAGGACGCCTTGATCGCCTCGCCCTCCGGCAGCTTCTCCGCGCCGGCCAGGATCGCGCCGAGGCCGTCGTTCGGCGTCAGGCCGGCGGCGGCGAACACCGCGCCGTACTCCGCGAAGGTGTTCGGGAAGAACGCGCGCACCGCGTGGCCGAAGATGATCGGGTCGGAGACCTTCATCATGGTCGCCTTCAGGTGCACCGAGAACAGCACGCCCTCGGCCTTGGCCCGGGCGACCTGCGCGGTGAGGAACTCGCGCAGCGCGCCGACCCGCAGCACCGACGCGTCCACGACCTCGCCGGCCAGCACCGGCACCGACTCGCGCAGCACGCTGGTGCTGCCGTCGTCGCCGTGCAGCTCGATGCGCAGGCTGCCGTCGGCGGCGATGACCGCGGACTTCTCGGTGGAGCGGAAGTCGTCGGCGCCCATCGTGGCCACGTTCGTCTTCGAGTCCGCCGACCAGGCGCCCATGCGGTGCGGGTGGGCCTTGGCGTAGTTCTTCACCGCGGCGGCCGCGCGGCGGTCGGAGTTGCCCTCGCGCAGCACCGGGTTGACCGCGCTGCCCTTGACCTTGTCGTACCGGGCGCGGATGTCGCGCTCCTCGTCGGTCTTCGGGTCGTCCGGGTAGTCCGGCAGTGCGTAGCCCTGCTCGCGCAGCTCGGCGACGGCCGCCTTGAGCTGCGGGATCGACGCGGAGATGTTCGGCAGCTTGATGATGTTCGCCTCGGGCCGCTGCGCCAGCTCACCCAGCTCGGCCAGCGCGTCGTCGATCCGCTGGCCCTCCTCCAGGTACTCCGGGAAGCCGGCGATGATCCGGCCCGCCAGCGAGATGTCCCGGCTCTCGACCGTGACCCCGGCGGTCGAGGCGTACGCCTGGATCACGGGCAGGAACGAGTACGTGGCCAGGGCCGGGGCCTCGTCGGTGTGCGTGTAGATGATGGTCGAGTCAGCCACCGCTTGCTCTCCGTCCAGTCTCCAACATTGCTTGATATCAAGATATCCCGTCGCCGTCCTCTCCTCGAACAAGCCCCCGGATTCCTGTGGACAACCGGACACCGCCCGGCCCCGGCCCCGTCCGTCCCGCCCTGCCCCGGCCCCTGCCTCAGACCAGAGCGGCGGCCAGCGCCGCGAAGGCCGCGACGATCACGGCGACGCGGACGTAGTGGAAGCGGTCCCAGCGGTCCATCTGCTCCCGCCAGTCCGCGGGCCGATTCTCGGGGGTCCACGCCTTGGTGCGGTTGTTGATCGGGACGAGCAGCAGCAGCGACATGACCACGCTGGTGACCAGCAGCGCGCCGGCGGTGACGACGAGCCCGGCCCCCTGGTGGTGCCGGCCCGCCGCCGCCCAGAGCGCGACGAGGACGAGTGAGCCGATGTACCAGAACGGCATCACCGCGCCGAGCATCCGGCCCCCGTGGGCGCGGCCGAGTTGGTAGCTGTCGACGGGCAGCGCGCCGAGGATCGGGTTGACGACGAAGGCGACCGAGAACTCCACCCCCACCATCACGCCGACGACCACGGTGGTGACGACCTCGAGTGCGTTGAGCATGGGTGACCCCTTCTGGAATCTAGCGTTGCTAGGACTAGGGCCAACGCTAGACCTGCTGCCGCTCGGTTGTCTAGCGGTGCTAGGATCGACTCATGTCGGTACAGGAACGCAAGGAGCGCGAGCGGGCGGACCGCGAGCGGCTGATCGTGGCGACGGCCCGCGAGATCGCCGAGCGGCAGGGCTGGGACGCGGTCACCACCCGCCGGCTCGCCGAGCGGATCGAGTACAGCCAGCCCGTCCTCTACAGCCACTTCCGGGGCAAGCGCGAGATCATCGGCGCCGTGGCCGTCGAAGGGGCCGCCGAGCTGGCCGCCGCGCTGCGCTCCGCGGTCTCGGCCGTGCCCGGGCCGCGCGACCGGGTCGCGGCACTCGCCCGGGCCTACCTCGACTTCGCGGCGCGCAACCCGGCGGTCTACGACGCGCTGTTCCGGCTCGACGGCGGTCTGGCGTTCGCGCGCGAGGACACCCCGGCGTCGCTCAAGGACGCCTTCGCCGCCCTGCTCGAAACCCTCGGCCCGGTCGCCGGGGACGCCGACCCCGGACTGTTCACCGAGCTGTTCTGGGCGGCCCTGCACGGCCTGGCCACCCTCACCCGCGAGGGGCGCCTGCCTGCGACCGAGGCCGACCGCCGCGTCGGCCTGCTGGTGGCCCGCCTCGCCGCCGGCTGACCCCGCCCCGGGGTGCGCCCGCGGGTGACCCCCGTTCGGCTCATTGCATAAAAGTGCACCCGCCCGTATAGTCATGCCGTCGAAGGAGGAGCCATGACGGTACGGGTGGCGGTGGCCGGGGCCAGCGGATACGCCGGCGGAGAGGTGCTCAGACTGCTCGTCGGGCACCCCGAGGTCGAGATCGGGGCGCTGACCGGCAACAGCAACGCCGGGCAGCGGCTGGGCGCGCTCCAGCCGCACCTGGTGCCGCTGGCCGACCGGGTGCTCGCGGAGACCTCCGCGCAGGTGCTCGCCGGCCACGACGTGGTCTTCCTCGCGCTGCCGCACGGCCAGTCCGCGGCGGTCGCCGAGCAGCTGGGCGAGGATGTGCTCGTGATCGACATGGGCGCCGACTTCCGGCTCCGGGACGCCGCCGACTGGGAGCGGTTCTACGGGTCGGAGCACGCGGGCAGCTGGCCGTACGGGCTGCCCGAACTGCCGGGTGGCCGCGCCGCGCTGGAGGGGTCCAAGCGCGTCGCGGTGCCCGGCTGCTATCCGACGGCCGTCTCGCTCGCCCTCTTCCCGGCCTACGTGGCCGGCCTGGTGGCGCCCGAGGCGGTGGTCGTCGCCGCGTCCGGCACGTCCGGCGCGGGCAAGGCGCCCAAGCCGCACCTGCTCGGCTCCGAGGTGATGGGGTCCATGACGCCCTACGGCGTCGGCGGCGGCCACCGGCACACCCCCGAGATGATCCAGAACCTCAGCGCGGTCGCCGGGCAGCGGGTGAGCGTGTCCTTCACGCCCACCCTCGCGCCCATGCCCCGCGGCATCCTCGCGACCTGCTCCGCGGCGGCGCTCCCGGGCGTCGGCGCGGCCGACGTGCGCGCCGCGTACGAGAAGGCGTACGCCGACGAGCCGTTCGTCCACCTGCTGCCCGAGGGCCAGTGGCCGGCGACCGCCTCGGTCTACGGCTCCAACGCCGCACACGTCCAGGTCGCCCACGACCCGGACGCCGGGCGCGTCATCGCGATCAGCGCGATCGACAACCTCGCGAAGGGCACCGCGGGCGGCGCCGTACAGAGCATGAACATCGCCCTCGGGCTCCCGGAGGCGACGGGACTTTCCATGATCGGAGTGGCGCCTTGAGCGTGACGGCAGCTAAGGGGTTCACGGCGGCGGGGGTTGCCGCCGGGATCAAGGAGAACGGCAACCCGGACCTGGCCCTGGTGGTCAACGCCGGGCCGCGCCGGGCCGCCGCGGGCGTCTTCACGTCGAACCGGGTGAAGGCCGCACCGGTGCTGTGGTCGGAGCAGGTGCTCAAGGGCGGCGAGGTGACCGCCGTGGTGCTCAACTCCGGCGGCGCCAACGCCTGCACCGGCCCCAAGGGCTTCCAGGACACGCACGCGACCGCCGAGCGGGTCGCGGAGGTGCTGGGCCACAGCGCGGGCGAGGTCGCGGTCGCCTCGACCGGCCTGATCGGCTTGCGGCTGCCGATGGACAAGCTGCTGGCGGGCATCGGCACGGCCGCCGCCGCGCTGTCCGAGCACGGCGGCGAGAAGGCCGCCATCGCCATCAAGACCACCGACAGCGTGCACAAGACCGCCGTGGCCACCGGCCCGTCCGGCTTCACCGTCGGCGGCATGGCCAAGGGCGCGGGCATGCTCGCCCCGGGCCTGGCCACCATGCTCGTGGTCCTCACCACCGACGCCGACGCCGACCCGGGCACCTTGGACAAGGCGCTGCGGGACGCCACCCGGCTGACCTTCGACCGGATCGACTCCGACGGCTGCATGTCCACCAACGACACGGTGCTGCTGCTCGCCTCGGGCGCCTCCGGCGTCACCCCGGAGTACGAGGAGCTCGCCGAGACCGTCCGCGCGGTCTGCGCCGACCTCGCCCGGCAGCTCATCGGCGACGCCGAGGGCGCGAGCAAGGACATCCGGATCGAGGTGGTGCACGCCGCGACCGAGGACGACGCCGTCGAGGTGGGCCGCTCCATCGCCCGCAACAACCTCCTGAAGTGCGCCGTGCACGGCGAGGACCCCAACTGGGGCCGGGTGCTGTCCGCGATCGGCACCACCTCCGCCGCCTTCGACCCCGACGCGCTCGACGTGGCGATCAACGGCGTGTGGGTCTGCCGGGCCGGCTCGGTCGGCGAGGACCGCGACCTGGTCGACATGCGCTTCCGCGAGGTCGTCATCACCGCCGACCTCGGCGCCGGCGACGCGTCCGCCGTGATCTGGACCAACGACCTCACCGCCGACTACGTCCACGAGAACAGCGCGTACAGCTCATGACCACCACCGACCCCCGCCCCGGGGGAACCCCGCGCAAGCACACCGCGCTGCCCAAGGCGCAGGTCCTGATCGAGGCGCTGCCCTGGCTGACCCGGCACCACGGCCGGACCGTGGTGGTGAAGTTCGGCGGCAACGCCATGGTCGACGACGCGCTGAAGGCCGCGTTCGCGCAGGACGTGGTGTTCCTGCGGCACGCCGGGCTCAAGCCGGTCGTCGTGCACGGCGGCGGCCCGCAGATCAGCGCCCAGCTCGACCGGCACGGCCTGGTCAGTGAGTTCAAGGCGGGCCTGCGGGTCACCACGCCCGAGGCGATGGACGTGGTCCGGATGGTGCTCGCCGGCCAGGTGCAGCGCGAACTGGTCGGCCTGCTCAACCGGCACGGCCCGCTCGCGGTCGGCCTGACCGGCGAGGACGCCCACACCATCAGCGCCGTCAAGCACCGCCCGACGATCGACGGCGAGACGGTGGACATCGGCCGGGTCGGCGAGATCACCGCGATCGACACCGGCGCCATCGAGGCGCTGCTCGCCGACGGCCGTATCCCGGTGGTCTCCTCGATCGCCCGCTCCGCCGACGACGGCCACATCTACAACGTCAACGCCGACACCGCCGCCGCCGCGCTGGCCGCGGCCCTCGGCGCCGAGACGCTGATGGTGCTCACCGACGTCGAGGGCCTGTACGAGGACTGGCCGCACAGCGACGACGTGATCAGCCGGCTGACCGCCAGCGAGCTGGAGATGCTGCTGCCGGACCTGTCCAGCGGGATGGTGCCCAAGATGGAGGGCTGCCTGCACGCCGTACGCCACGGGGTGAGCACCGCCCGCGTCATCGACGGCCGGGTGCCGCACTCGATCCTGCTGGAGATCTTCACCGACGAGGGCATCGGCACGATGGTCGTGCCCGACCCGGACCCGGCGCAGGACCCGGCGCCGCCCGGCGCCCTTGTCGCCGACCACACGACGACCGCGGACCCGTCCGCAGAAGGGGGAGCACGGTGACCGCCAACGAGGAGCTGGCCCAGCGCTGGCAGGGCGCGATGATGAACAGCTACGGCGTCCCCCGGCTGCCGCTGGCCCGCGGCGAGGGCGCCCGCTTCTGGGACGCCGAGGGCAACGAGTACCTCGACTTCGTCGGCGGCATCGCCACCAACGCCCTGGGCACCGCCCACCCGGCCGTCGTCGAGGCCGTCACCCGGCAGATCGGCTCGCTCGGCCACATCTCCAACCTCTTCCTGGCCGAGCCGACCGTCGCACTGGCCGAGCGGCTGATCGAGCTGGCCGGCCGCCCGGGCCGGGTCTTCTTCGCCAACTCCGGCGCCGAGGCCAACGAGGCGGCCTTCAAGATCGGCCGGCTCACCGGCCGCACCCATGTCGTCGCCGCCCAGGGCGCCTTCCACGGCCGCACCATGGGCTCCCTGGCGCTCACCGGCCAGCCCGCCAAGCGCGCCGCGTTCGAGCCGCTGCCCGGCGACGTCACCCACGTCCCGTACGGCGACGAGGCCGCGCTGCGCGCCGCGGTCACCACCGACACCGCGATGGTGATCCTCGAACCGATCCTCGGCGAGTACGGCGTCGTGGTGCCCCCGGCCGGTTATCTGCGGGCGGCCCGGGAGATCACCGCGGCCACCGGCACCCTCCTGGTCCTCGACGAGGTGCAGACCGGCGTCGGCCGGACCGGCCACTGGTTCGAGTGCCAGGCACAGGGCGTCGAGCCCGACGTGATGACCCTGGCCAAGGGCCTGGGCGGCGGCCTGCCGCTCGGTGCGGCGATCGCGTTCGGCGAGGCCGCGGAGCTGATCACCCCCGGCAGTCACGGCACCACCTTCGGCGGCAACCCGGTCGCCTGCGCCGCCGCGCTGGCCGTCCTGGACACCATCGCGGCCGAGGACCTGCTCGACAACGTCAAGCGGCAGGGCGAGAAACTGCGGCAGGGCGTGGCCGCGCTGAACCACCCGCTCGTCGATCACGTGCGCGGTTCCGGGCTGTTGATCGGTATCGTGCTCACCGAGCCGCTGGCCGCCAAGGTCGAGCGCGCGGCGCAGCAGGCCGGGCTCCTGGTGAACGCGGCCGTCCCCGGGGTGGTGCGCCTCGCCCCGCCGCTGGTCGTGGGCGACGCGGAGACCGACGCGTTCCTCCGGGTGCTGCCCGGTGTGCTCGATGAGGTGCACCAGGCCGCTCAGGCGGGCCGATCAGGAGAATGACGGAGATCCGTACACGATGACCGAGCAGCATGCGCATGGCGCGGGACAGGCCGTCCCGCAGACCCGTACCGCCCGCCACCGCAGGATCGTCGACCTGCTGGGGCGGCAGCCGGTGCGCTCCCAGAGCCAACTGGCGAAGCTGCTCGCCGACGACGGGCTGAGCGTCACCCAGGCGACGCTCAGCCGGGACCTCGACGAACTCGGCGCGGTCAAGATCCGTACGAACGACGGGGAGTTGATCTACGCGGTGCCCTCGGAAGGGGGGTTCCGCACGCCGCAGGCGCCGCTGGGGGAGTCGGTCAAGGAGGAGCGGATGCGGCGGCTCGCCGCGGAGCTGCTGATCTCCGCGGAGGCTTCGGCGAACCTCGTGGTGGTGCGGACGCCGCCGGGGGCGGCGCAGTTCCTCGCGTCGGCGATGGACCAGGCCGAGGTGTACGACATCCTCGGGACGATCGCCGGGGATGACACGGTGGTGCTGATCTCGCGGGACCCCTCCGGGGGGCAGAAGCTGGCGGATCACTTGCTGAGGCTTGCGCAGGGGGAGGCGTAGCGCCGTCGTGGTTGCGGTTTCGTAGCCGGCTGCCGCCCGGTGGCCGGTTGCTCGCGCAGTTCCTCGCGCCCCTTGGTATGTGCGGCTCTCACCTTTGACGAGCTGGGGCTTTGGTGAATCATGCGGGGGAGTGCATAATTATGCTCATGAGTGCTGAGAAGAACGCGGCCGGCGGCCAGGATCTGAAGCTGTGGGGCGGGCGGTTCGCCGACGGGCCGTCCGCCGCGTTGGAGAAGCTGTCGGCGTCCGTGCACTTCGACTTCCGGCTCGCGCCGTACGACATCGCGGGGTCTCGCGCGCACGCGCGGGTGCTGTACCGGGCCGAGCTGCTGACCGCGGACGAGCTGGACCGGATGATCGCCGGGCTGGACGCGCTGGAGGCGGACGTGGCCGCGGGCACGTTCCGCGGGACGATCGCCGACGAGGACGTGCACACCGCGCTGGAGCGGGGCCTGCTGGAGCGGGTCGGCCCGGATCTCGGCGGGAAGCTGCGGGCCGGGAGGTCGCGGAACGACCAGGTCGCCACGCTCTTCCGGATGTACCTGCGCGACCACGCCCGGATCATCGGCGGTCTGGTCGCCGACCTCCAGGACGCGCTGGTCGGCCTCGCGGAGGCGCACCCGGACGCGGCGATGCCCGGCCGCACCCACCTCCAGCACGCGCAGCCGGTGCTCTTCGCCCACCACGTGCTCGCCCACGCGCAGGCGCTGTCCCGGGACGCGGAGCGGCTGCGGCAGTGGGACGAGCGCACCGCGGTCTCGCCGTACGGCTCGGGCGCGCTCGCCGGCTCCTCGCTCGGCCTGGACCCGGAGGCGGTCGCCCGCGACCTCGGCTTCGAGCACGGCAGCGCCGGCAACTCCATCGACGGCACCGCCTCGCGGGACTTCGTCGCGGAGTTCGCGTTCATCACCGCGATGATCGGGATCAACGTCTCCCGGATCGCCGAGGAGATCATCATCTGGAACACGAAGGAGTTCTCCTTCGTCACCCTGCACGACGCCTTCTCCACCGGCTCCTCGATCATGCCGCAGAAGAAGAACCCGGACATCGCCGAGCTGGCCCGGGGCAAGTCCGGCCGGCTGATCGGCAACCTCACCGGGCTGATGGCCACCCTCAAGGCGCTGCCGCTGGCCTACAACCGGGACCTCCAGGAGGACAAGGAGCCGGTCTTCGACTCCTGCGACCAACTGGAGGTGCTGCTCCCGGCGTTCACCGGCATGATGGCCACCCTCACGGTGCACGAGGAGCGGATGGCGGCGCTGGCCCCGGCCGGTTTCTCGCTGGCCACCGACATCGCCGAGTGGCTGGTCCGGCAGGGCGTGCCGTTCCGGGTCGCGCACGAGGTGGCCGGGGAGTGCGTCAAGGTGTGCGAGGCCGAGGGCATCGAGCTCGACCAGCTCACCGACGAGCAGTTCGCGAAGATCTCCCCGCACCTGGCCCCGCAGGTGCGTGAGGTGCTCAACGTGCCCGGCGCCCTCGCCGCACGCAACGGCCGCGGCGGCACCGCGCCGTCGGCCGTCGCCGTCCAACTCGCCGAGGTCAAGGCGGACCTCGCCACCCAGCACGCCTGGGCGACGGCCAAACAGAGCGCCGCTGCCGGGCCCTCCGCGTAAGCCGGGCCGCCGCACGAACGGCTGGGGGCGGGCACGAAGACTGCCCGCCCCCAGCCGTTTCAGCCTGTTCCTACGCCGCCTTCGCCTTGGTCGCGTAGATGTCGACGTACTCCTGGCCGCCGAGGTGCATCACCTCGGACATCACCTCGTCGGTGACGGCGCGCAGCACGTAGCGGTCGCGGTCCATGCCGTCGTAGCGGGAGAAGTCCAGCGGGGTGCCGAAGCGGACCTTCACCGGGGCGATGCGGGGCATCCCGGTGCCGCCGGGCTGCACCTTGTCGGTGCCGATCATCGCGAACGGGACCACGGGGGCGCCGGTCATCAGCGCCAGCCGGGCGATGCCGGTGCGGCCGCGGTAGAGCCGGCCGTCGGGGGAGCGGGTGCCCTCGGGGTAGATCCCGAAGATCTTGCCCTCCTCCAGTACCCGGCGCCCGGTCATCAGCGCCGCCACCCCGCCGTGGCCGCCGTCGCGGTCCACCGGGATCATGCCGCAGGTGGTGAAGAACCAGGCCATCAGGCGGCCCTTGAGCCCCTTGCCGGTGACGTACTCGTCCTTGCCGATGAAGTAGACCTGCCGGTCCACCACCAGCGACAGGAACAGGGAGTCGATGAAGGTGACGTGGTTGCCCGCCAGGATCACCGCGCCCTCGGACGGGATGTGCTCCACGCCCTCCACGACCGGGCGGTACAGCACACGCATCAGCACCAGCAGGATCGCCTTCAGCACGCTGCGGGACATGCGGGACAACGGACCCCTCCGGGCTCGTACGGACGTCAACCTGCGGACCGACCCTACCGGCCCGTAGGCCCCCGACGATACTTGCGCGGCCCCCGCCCGCGCACGCCGGGTTCACGCACCGGGGAACAGACGTCCGCGCAGGCCGCACCGGGTGCCGGGGACGGCGCCGCCGCACGGCCGACCGGCCCCGCGCGGCAGGGGAGTTGGGAATATCACAGGCCGGTGCCGCCCAGGTCGCCCGCACGGGGCGCGAACTCGCCCGTTCCGGTCGTGAATCGGAGGGTTGAATCCCCGGTGGGACGGGGTAATGCACGGTAAACAGCCGACGTCCGGACGTGCTCGCGGCACGTCTCGGCGGCGCTGTGCCGGAGACCGCGGCAGCGGTACCCGACCGGTTCGTCTGTGCGATCATCGGCGCCAGCGGAGGCGACATCGAGCGCACATTCGTATCAACTCCGCACAGGCACACGTTCCGGGCGTGCACCACACCCTCAATCCCGCCCGGACGGATTTCGAAGGGGAGGCCCGCGCGACATGGGCATGAGCGTGACCATCTCTACGGCGAACAGCGGCGACGCCGAGAAGATCCTGAAACTCCAGTACCTGTGCTATCAGGGCGAAGCAGAGCTGTACGGCGACTACACGATCGAGCCGCTCACCCAGACCCTCGAGGAACTGCGCGCCGAACTCGCCGGGAGCACCGTCCTCGTGGCGCGGCTCGGCGAGGAGGTCGTCGGTTCCGTCCGCGGCGCCGTCGACGACGACGGCACCGCCCGTATCGGCAAGCTGATCGTCCACCCGCGCCTGCAACGGCACGGGCTCGGCGGGCGCCTGCTCGCCGCACTCGAAGACCGCCTCGCCGCCGAAGCCGAGGCCAAGCGCTACCGCCTCTTCACCGGGCACCGCAGCCAGGTCCAGCAGCGGATGTACCGCAAGCTCGGTTACGAGCAGGTGGGCGCCGCGGAGCCGGTCAACCGCCGGCTCAGCCTGGTGCACATGGAGAAGTCCGCGGCCCGCCCGCCGGCCCCCGCCGGGAGCTACGCGGCCACGGCCTGACCCGTACCGCGCGACGGCCCGCGAACCGTCCGGTTCGCGGGCCATCGCGCTGCGGTCCCCCGGATCACTCGCCGTCGCCCGCGTCGGTCGGCGCCGCCTCCGCGTCCTGCCGGGCGGAGCGGCGCAGCCACAGCAGACCGGCGACCGGCAGCACCACCGGCAGGAAGACGTAGCCGACGCCGAAGTCCGACCACACCGTCGCGTCGGGGAAGGCCGAGGAGTCGACGACGGTCAGGATGCCGACCGTGACCACGCCGACCAGCTCCGCCGAGCAGGAGGCCAGCGCCACCCGGCGGGCCGCGTCACCGCCCCGCCACAGCGCGACGGTGATCACCGCGTAGACGATCCCGGCGACGCCGGACAGGACGTACGCCAGCGGCGCCTCGTGGTACTTCGTGCTGAGCTGCACGATCGAACGGGACAGCGCGGCCACCGTGAAGACCGCGTAGACCGACAGCAGCAGCCGGCCCGGGCCCGTGCCGATCCTCGCCCTGGCCGCCGCCGGATGGGGTGACGTCACGTCGCTGCCGCCTTCCACTGTGGTGCTCCCGCTCTCAGCCATGTCCCGCTCCCCAGATCTGGTCCAACCGCAGCTCCAGCACCGCCAGCACCACCCCGCCGGCGGCCACGATCGCCGAGCCCCAACGGGTGCGCTCCGCGAGCGACATGAACGCCGCCGCCGGCACCACGCACACCGCGCCGGCCAGGTACGGCACGAACACCGCCAGGCCGTGCGCCGGCCGGTCGCCCCGGGTGAGCTGGACCACCGCGACCACGAGCTGCACCAGCACCGCGAGGGTGACCACCGCCATCCCGGCGAAGTGCCAGTCCTTCGTCGCCGAGTCGCGGTACGCGGCCCACCCGCACCACGCCGCGAGCAGCAGCGCCAGCACCGCGACCGTCCAGATGACCCCATCGAGCATGCGACGACTGTATTACGGGCGCGAGGTCCCCCCGACCGCCGGGCCACCGCACCGCACCGCCCTTGCCGCGCGGTCGTGCCGCTCAGCCGTGCCGCACCCAGTACACGTCCGTGGTGTACGGCATCTCGATCGCCCCGCTGCCCCGCGTCGCGTCATGCGAGCCGAGCACCTCCTCCAGCTCCGCCCGCACCCGCTCCTGCCGGTCCGGACCGAGCACGGCTATGTGGCTGGAGGACATCATCCGGTCCACCACGTCGGCGACCGTCGTCGAGTGCGGGTTCGGCCAGTGCCGCTCCTCGATCACCCCCCAGCCCGCCCGCGCGGCGAACGTCTCCCGCCAGGCGCGGGCCAGCTCGCCCGGCGCGTGCGGCCCGGGGCCCGCGGCCAGCGGCGGACTGGGCAGGTCGCTCGGCGCCAGCCGGAAGTAGATGTCCTGGTAGTCCCGCACCCACGGCACCGACGTGTCGTAGGTGTTCCACACCAGCACCAGCGCGCCGCCCGGCCGCAGCAGCCGCTCCACCTCCGCCAGCGCCCGGTCCGCCTCGAACCAGTGCCAGGACTGCGCCGCCACCACCGCGTCCGCGCAGCCCCCGCGCAGCCCGGTGTCCTCCGCGGTCCCCGCCGACACCGCCACCCCCGGCAGCAGCTCCGCCAGCCGCTCACGCATCTCCGCGACCGGCTCCACCGCGAGCACCTCGGCCCCGGTCAGCGCCAGCAGCCTGGTGAACTTGCCGGTGCCGGCCCCCAGGTCGACCACCGTACGGCCCCGCTCCAGCGGCAGCGCGTCCGCGAGGTCCGCGAGCGCCGCGAGCGGATAGGAGGGCCGGGAGCGCTCATAGACCCCCGCGGCCCGCTGATAGCCGACTCCTGCTGCGTGGTGCACTCTCACGCGGGCTGACGGTAGCAGGATCGGATGACGTTCACGGATACCCCGACCGAACGGCGAGACACCCCTTCTACCCGCCCATCCCCCCTACCCTGGAAGCCAGTTCACCCCCGGCCCGCCGCGCCGGGCCCGCCGCGCGGACCCTGCCCGGCGCCCGCCGGGCGTGATGCTGCATGCTGTGCCATCCACCCATGCCCTGGTTACGGAGCACGAATGACCTCCACCTTTCCGGACATCTCACTCAGTACGGACCGGCTGGTGCTGCGCCCGTACGACGAGGACGACATCCCCGCACTCGTGGAGATGATGAACGACGAGCTGATCGCGGCGTGGACGAACGTGCCCCAGCCCTACACCGCGGCCGACGCCCTGGAGTTCGTCACCCGGAGCGCCCCCGCCGAACGCGTGCAGGGCCGCGGACTCGTGCTCGCCGTCACCGAGATGCTCACCCAGCGCCTGGTCGGCACCGTCACCCTCCAGAACACCGACTGGCGCATCCGCGGCACCGAGGCCGGCTACCTCACCGCCAGCTGGGCCCGCGGCGAGGGCTACGCCTGCGAGTCCGTCCTCACCATGTGCCGCTGGCTCTTCCGCGACCAGGGCTTCGAACGCGTCGAGCTGCGCACCGCGGCCGACAACACCGCCTCCCAGCAGGTCGCGCAGAAGATCGGGTGCGTCAGCGAAGGAGTGCTGCGCAGCGCCGGGATCGTCCGGGCCCGCCCCGACGCCGACCCGGCCGGGGCGTGGGACGAGGTCCGCACCGACCTGCTCGTGTGGAGCCTGCTGCGGGAGGACCTGGAGGAGCCCGGCACCCCGGGCGACGAGGTCCGCCCCGACGAGCTGAGCTACGCCGACTGGCGCTGAACACCCCGCGGTTCCCACCGCGGAAGAACGGACCGCCCCGGGCGGTCAGGGCCCGGGTTAGAGTTTTCCGGGGACCCTCATGACGGCTTGGAGGCGGGTGGCGATGGCCGACAGGGTCACCGTGATCGGATGGGACGGCACTCCGCTGCCCGGGGCCGCCCGGGCAGCGCTCGACGCGGCCACCCTCGTGGCCGGCACCCGCCACCACCTCGCGCTGTCGGACGTCCCCAAGGGCGCCGAGCAGATCGTGCTGGGCAGCATCGACATCGCGGCACGGCGGATCGCCGGACACCGCGGCACCGCGGTGGTCCTCGCCGACGGCGACCCCGGCTTCTTCGGGGTGGTGCGTGCGCTGCGGGCCCCCGAACTCGGCCTGGAGGTCGAGGTCGTACCGGCCGTGTCGGCGGTCGCCCGGGCCTTCGCCAGGGCGGGCATGCCCTGGGACGACGCCCGCGTGGTGGTCGCCACCACCCGCACCCTGCGCCGGGCGGTCAACGTCTGCCGCGCCAACACCAAGGTCGCCGTGCTCACCGCGCCGGGCGCCGGACCCGCCGAACTCGCCCTGCTGCTCACCGGAGTCCACCGCACCTTTGTGATCTGCGAGGAGTTGGGCACCGAGCGGGAAGAGGTGACGGTCCTCACCTCCGACAAGGTCGCCGACCACATATGGCGCGACCCGAACGTGGTGCTGGTCGTCGGCGGGCTCGGCTCCCGCGGCCAGGGCATCGCCGCGCTCGGCGCCCCCGTCACCCACTCCGGCGGCAGCTGGATCGCCGGGCGCGACCCGGGCTTCCCCGGCGACACGCGCGGCTGGGCGCTGCCCGCGGCGGAGTACGGCGGCCGGCTCCCGGCGCAGCTGCGGGCCTTCCAACTCGCCCGGCTCGGCCCCCGGTCCGGGGACCTGGTCTGGGACATCGGCGCCGCCGACGGGTCCGTCGCGGTGGAGGCGGCCGGTTTTGGCGCCGCGGTCATCGCGGTGGACCAGGACGCCGACGCGTGCGACTGGATCACCGCGACGGCGCGCCGCGTGGGCGTCCAAATCCAGGTGGTCCAGGGCACTGCGCCGGCCGCGCTGGACGACCTGCCCGAGCCGGACGTCGTCCGGCTCGGCACCGCGGACCCGGCGGTGGCCGCCGCCTGCGCGGCCCGGCGGCCGGCCCGGATCGTCGCCGCCGCAGGCAACCGGGACGAGGCCGAGGCGATCACCCGGGCGCTGACCGACGGCGGTTACGACGTCGAGCGCTCCGTGCTCCAGACGGTCGAACTGGACAGCGACTGGGCCGAGCGTGAGCGAGCGGTGAACTTCGCGCTGTGTGGCTCCCGGCGCTGACCGCGGGCCCCGCCGCGGTGATCGCCCGACTCCCCTGACAAGGCCCCGCCGTTGCCTTCCCCGGAAGGCCAACGGGACGGGTGCGCTGCACGTTTCCGCTGGTGGCAGCGGTACTTTGCAGGTCGGTGTGAGATACGTCCCGCCGTGCGGACCAAGGGCCTGAACGCGGTCGGACCCGGGGTAGGCTGACCGACTGTTGTGCCGTCATCACACGTTGACGGGTCACCCGGCGCTCCGGGGGGCCGGGTCCGACGTGCCGCATGCCGGACCCGCTCGTTAGACGTCGTAGGGGGTCGGGTCATGCAGGGCGCAGCGGCTGGAAGGAGCGAAACCGATGGGCGAGGGGCACGCATGACGGACACCGGTCAGATCCCCGGCGAGGGGCTGCCGGAGAACGCTGGCGCGGACACAGGCGCCGAAGCGCTTCTCCCGCCGCACACGGCCTTCCCCGGCAACGGCGCGCCGCAGCAGGCCGATTGGGCCGCCGCACCCGCGGGCGAGCAGCCCGCGCCCGGATACGCCTACCTCGACCACCCGGCGCCGCCCGGTGAGGGGCTCGACGACGAGGACGACGTGCTGCTGATGCCCGGGACGCAGGGCTCCTGGAGCGACCCGCAGCCGGTGCCGCCGCCCGCGCCCGCGCCGGTGCAGCAGCAGGTTCCGCAGGTCGCGCACGCCGTGCAGCAGCCGGTGTCCTTGCAGCAGCCCGCGGCGGACCGGCCGATCTCCGTGGAGGTGCCGCTCGAGGTGCCGTTGGAGACGGTGGCGCAGCCGGTGATCGGCCAGGGCGCGCAGGTGTTCGTCGCCCAGCAGCCGCAGCAACCCCAGCAGGACCCGACCCAACTCCAGCCCGGGCAGCCGCAGCCGCTGCCGGACCAGCCGGTGCAGGACCAGCCGGTGCAGGCGCCGCAGCCCGGCGCGGTGCCGGACGCGGCCGCGTACCCGGTCGCGCAGGCCGACGCCGCCGACACTGCGGCCGCGCCGCAGCCGCAGCCCGCCGCTCCCGGGTGGACGGCACCGGCCGAGCCGGCGCCCGCGCTCCAGCAGCCCGCCCCGCCCCGCCGCCCCCTGCACATGGGCCCGCCCGTGACCGACACCCCCAGCGGCGGCGTCTCCGTACGGTCCCTGGCCGACCGCGGCCCCGCGGTCACGGTGCCCGGCCCCGCGACGTCGGGACCGGAGTACCTCGACGTGCCGCGCGACGACCTGAACGCCATCCCGGCCCAGCAGACCGGCGAGCCCGACGCGGCCGCGGTCGTCACCCCGGGCAACCCGTGGCCCGCCGCGCCCGGCGGTGCCTCGCAGCAGTCGCTGATCCCGCACGCGGACAGCGTGCCGCGCCCGGCCGAGCAGGCCGCACCGGTGCCCCCGGCGGCAGCGCAGGCGCCCGAAGCAGCCGGCGCCGTGGAAGCGCCCGAGGTGCCGCAGGAGCAGGTTCAGCCGGTCCAGCAGGAGCAGGTTCAGCAGGTCCAGCCCGTCCAGCAGGAGCAGGTTCAGCAGGCCGAGGCGGCGCCGGCGGACGTGGCGCGGCCCGAGGTGCCGGTCGAGCCGGAGCCGGTGGCCGCCGCGCCCGCCCAGCCGCAGGCCGAGGCCGCACCGCAGGCCCAGCCCCCGGCCGCACCGCGGCCCGAGGGCCGACCCGACGCTCCGGCCGAGGTCCAGCCGCAGGTGAGCGAGCAGGTGCCACCCCAGGCGGCAGCGCCGGTCGCCCAGGCCGCGGCCGTACCGCCCGAGGCGGCGGCGCCCGCCCCCGCGCCGGCCCCCGCTCCCGTCCCCGCGGAGCAAGTGGCCGCGCCCGAACCGGTCGTGCCCCCGCAGGGCAGCGGTCCCGAGGCGTCCCAGGGCGCCGGGTTCACGGTGCTCCAGCCGCCGCAGGCACCGGCCCAGCCGGAGCCGGCCGAACCCGAGGCGGCCCCGGAGCAGGCGCCGGAGCAGGCGCCCGAGCCCGTCGTGGCGGCAGCGGCCGACGTCGCGCCCGAAGCCGTACCGGCCCCTGTACCGGCGGAAGTCGCGGAGGCCCCGGCCCCCGTCGAACCCCAGGCCGAGGCCGCCGCGCCGGAGCAGGCACCCGCCGAACCGGTCCCCGCCGCCCGCGGGCGCCGCGGCAAGCGCCGGGCCGCCCAGCCGGCCCAGCAGCCCGCGGCGCCCGAGCCCGAGACCGAGCCCGTTGCCGTAGCGGCGGCCGAGCCCGCGGCCGAGCAGCCCGTCGCCGAAGCGCCCGCGGACCAGCCCGCCGCAGCGCCGGACGAGGCAGCCGACGCGGCACCGTCGGAAGTGCCGGAAGACCAGGAAGACCAGGAAGCGGCACAGCAGGAGCAGGAGCAGGACGCCTCGGACCACGAGGAGCCCGAGCAGCAGGAGCAGCCGGCCGCCGCGCAGCCCGCGGCGGCGAGGAAGCCGGCCGCGGAACCCTACGAGCCGGCCGTGCGCGACGCCGTGCACCGGGTGATCCGCGAGCGGCGCGACATCCGCAACGGCTTCCGCCCCGACCCGATCCCGCACGACGTGCTGCTGCGGGTGCTGGAGGCGGCGCACACCGCGCCGAGCGTCGGCCACTCCCAGCCGTGGGACTTCGTGGTGATCCGCTCGCAGAAGACCCGCGAGAAGATGCACGAACTGGCGATGGCGCAGCGCGACGCGTACGCCAAGTCGCTGCCCAAGGCGCGGGCCCGGCAGTTCCGCGAGCTGAAGATCGAGGCGATCCTCGACACCCCGGTGAACATCGTGGTCACCGCGGACCCGACCCGGGGCGGCCGGCACACCCTCGGCCGGCACACCCAGCCGCAGATGGCGCCGTACTCCTCCGCGCTCGCCGTGGAGAACCTGTGGATCGCCGCCCGCGCGGAGGGGATCGGCGTCGGCTGGGTCAGCTTCTTCGACGAGCGCCAGATGGTCGCCGAACTCGGCCTGCCCGAGCACCTGGAGGTCGTCGCCTACCTGTGCGTCGGGTACGTCGACGAGTTCCCCGAGGACCCCGAGCTGATGCAGGCGGGCTGGTCGCAGCGCCGCCCGCTGTCCTGGGTCGTCCACGACGAGGAGTACGGCAACCGCGCGCTGCCCGGCGAGGAGCCGCACGACCTGCTGGAGGAGACCCTGCGGGGCATCCGCCCGCTGGACGCCAAGGCGCTCGGCGAGGCGTGGGAGCGGCAGAAGCGGATGACCAAGCCGGCCGGTGCGCTGGGCATGCTGGAGATCATCTCCGCGCAGCTCAGCGGGCTGTCCCGGCAGTGCCCGCCGCCGATCCCCGAGCCGGCCGCGGTCGCGGTGTTCGCCGGGGACCACGGCGTGCACGCCCAGGGCGTCACCGCCTGGCCGCAGGAGGTCACCGGCCAGATGGTGGCCAACATCCTCGGCGGCGGCGCGGTCTGCAACGCGTTCGCCAACCAGGTCGGCGCCGAGGTCTGCGTCATCGACGTCGGGGTGGCCGCCGAACTGCCCGCCACCCCGGGGCTGCTGCCGCGCAAGGTGCGCCCGGGCACCGCGGACTTCACCGCCGGGCCCGCCATGAGCCGCGAGGACGTCCTCAAGGCGATCGAGGTCGGCATCGAGACCGCGCGCGACCTGGTCTCCGCGGGCAACAAGGCGCTCCTCACCGGTGAGATGGGCATCGCCAACACGACGTCGTCCGCGGCGATCGTCGCCGTCTACACCGGCGCCGACCCCGCCGAGGTCACCGGCCGCGGCACCGGCATCAACGACGAGATGCACGCCCGCAAGATCGACGTCGTCCGGCGCGCGCTCGAACTCCACCGGCCCGAGCCCGACGACCCGATCGGCGTCCTCACCGCGATCGGCGGGCTCGAACACGCCGCGATGGTGGGGCTGATGCTCGGGGCCGCAGCGCTGCGCACCCCGGTCGTGCTCGACGGCGTCAGCGCCGGCGCCGCCGCCCTGGTCGCCCGCGCGATCGCCCCGGAGGTGCTGGCCGCCTGCATCGCCGGGCACCGCAGCGCCGAGCCCGGGCACGTCGCCGCGCTCACCACGCTCGGGCTGCGGCCGCTGGTCGACCTGGACCTGCGGCTCGGCGAGGGCACGGGGGCGCTGCTCGCGCTCCCGCTGGTGCAGAGCGCTGCGCGGGCCATGCACGAGGTCGCCACGTTCGACGCCGCGGGCGTCACGGAGAAGGGGTAGCCGGCAACCGGGCCCGCGCCGGGTCCGGTTGCGGCACACCGCAGTGAGCCGCGCCCCGGTACGGCAGCGAGGCGCCTTACCGCTCTGCCGTACCGGGGCGCGGCCGCCCGCGCCACCGGGCGGCGCTGTGCCGTACGACCGCCGCGGCGCCGCGCCGTAGAGTTATGAACCCCTGCACGATCAAGGAGCCCTCATGCCGCACGACGACGCCCCCGCGTACCCCGTAGGGTTGCGGCTCGCCGGGAGGCGGGTCGTGGTGATCGGGGGCGGCCAGGTGGCCCAGCGGCGGCTGCCCGCCCTGGTCTCGGCGGGCGCCGACATCCTGCTGGTCTCGCCGTCGGCGACCCCCTCGGTCGAGGCGATGGCGACGGCCGGCGAACTGCGCTGGGAGCGCCGCACCTACCGTGCGGGCGACCTCGCGGACGCCTGGTACGTCCTGGTGGCGAGCACCGACCCGGCCGCAAACGCCGCGGCGAGCGCCGAGGCGGAGGAGCGCCGCGTGTGGTGCGTACGCAGCGACGACGCGGACGCGGCGACCGCGTGGACCCCGGCGACCGGCCGCAGTTCGGGCGTCACCGTCGCGGTGCTGACCGGGCACGACCCGCGTCGCTCGGCGGCGGTGCGGGACGCGGTCGTCGCCGGGCTGCGCGACGGCACGCTGGGGGCGCCGCACCACCGCGCCCGCACCGGCGGGGTCGCGCTGGTCGGCGGCGGCCCGGGCGACCCGGACCTGATCACGGTCCGCGGACGGCGGCTGCTGGCCGAGGCGGACGTGGTGGTCGCCGACCGGCTCGGCCCGCGCGACCTGCTCGACGAACTCGGGCCGCACGTCGAGGTGATCGACGCGGCGAAGATCCCGTACGGCCGGGCGATGGCGCAGGAGGCGATCAACGCGGCGCTGGTCGAGCACGCGAAGGCGGGCAAGGCCGTGGTGCGGCTCAAGGGCGGCGACCCGTACGTCTTCGGGCGCGGCATGGAGGAGGCCGAGGCGCTGGCCCGGGAGGGCATCCCGGTGACGGTGGTGCCCGGCATCTCCAGCGCGATCAGCGTGCCCGCCGCCGCGGGGGTCCCGGTCACGCACCGGGGGGTCGCGCACGAGTTCACCGTGGTCAGCGGGCATGTCGCGCCGGAGGACCCGCGGTCGCTGGTGGACTGGGCGGCGCTGGCCAAGCTGCGCGGCACGCTGGTGCTGCTGATGGCGGTGGAGCGGATCGCGTCCATCGCGGCGGCGCTGGTCGCCGAGGGACGGCCCGCGGACACCCCGGTCGCCGTGATCCAGGAGGGTACGACCGCGGCGCAGCGCCGGGTGGACGCGACGCTCGGGGACGTCGGGCAGCGGGTCGTGGCGGCCGGGGTGCGGCCGCCGGCGGTGATCGTGATCGGCGAGGTGGTGGCCGTGGGCGGGGCGGTCGCGGACGCGGCGCGGGCGGCGGGTACGTACGGGCCCGGGGGCGAGGGGTCCCCCGCGCCCAGCGCGTCGGGTTCCTCCGGTTCCGATACGGGCGGCGGGGCGCGTGGCTGAACCGGTCCCCGTCGCGGACCCGGCCGACCCGCGGCTGACCGACTACACCTCCCTCACCGACGTCGAGCTGCGGCGCCGCCGCGAACCGGCCGAGGGCCTGTTCATCGCCGAGGGCGAGAAGGTGATCCGGCGCGCCCTGGCCGCCGGTTACCCGATGCGCTCGATGCTGCTGTCGGCGAAGTGGCTCGGTCCGATGCGCGACGTGATCGCCGCGGCCACCGCGCCGGTGTACGAGGTCACGCCGCAGCTCGCCGAGCAGGTCACCGGTTACCACGTGCACCGCGGTGCGCTCGCCTCGATGGCCCGCACCCCGCTGCGGACCGTGGACGAGCTGCTGGCCGGGCTCGGGCCGGGGCCGCGCCGTGTCGCCGTATTCGAGGACACCGTCGACCACGCCAACCTCGGGGCCGCCTTCCGCTCCGCCGCCGCGCTCGGGGTGGACGCGGTCCTGCTCAGCCCGCGCTGCGCCGACCCGTTCTACCGGCGGGCGGTCAAGGTCTCCATGGGCGCCGTCTTCTCCGTGCCGTGGACCCGGCTGGACAACTGGCCGTACGACCTCGAACTCCTGCGCGCGCACGGCTTCACGCTCGCCGCGCTCTGCCTGGCCGACGACGCCGTCCCGCTCGACGACCTCGCCGCCCGCCGCCCCGCCCGGCTCGCCCTCCTGCTCGGCACCGAAGGGGACGGGCTCACCCCCGCGGCTCTGCGGGCCGCCGACACCCGCGTCACCATCCCCATGGCCGCGGGCGTCGACTCCCTCAACGTCGCCGCCGCCTCAGCCGTCGCCTTCTACGCCACCCGCCCCTGACCCCCTCACCCCCCGCTCAGCGCAGCCGGCCGGCGGGGCTAGGCCGCTGAGCAGGTGGCCGGGGTGTCCTCGTAGGCGGCGGAGAGGCGGATCAGCTCGTCGAGTTGATCGTGGGACCTGGTCAGGGCGTCGATCTGGGACCTGATGCGGGCGCGCTCGTCCATGAGCCGGCGCGTCATCTGCGGGGTCGCGACGAGCGTGTCCAGGAACGGAAGGATCTGCCGGATCGCCTTGCTGGCCAGGCCGGCGGCGTAGAGGAGCTGGATGAACTTCACCCGCGCGACGGCGGACTCGGGGTACTGCCGGTGGCCGCTGGGGCTGCGGTCGGCGACGACCAGCCCCTGCTCTTCGTAGTACCTCAGCGCGCGGACGCTGACTCCCGCGCGTTCGGCCACCTTTCCGATCCGCATGGCACCTCCGTCGCTCCGGACTTGATCCTCACGTTGACGTGAGGTTCTAGCGTACGCCGTATGAACATCAACGGAGCCACCGCGCTCGTCACCGGAGCCAACCGCGGCATCGGCCGCCACCTCGCCGCCCAACTCCTCGAGCGAGGCGCGAAAGTCTACGCGACCGCCCGTCGTCCCGAGTCCGTCGACCTCGACGGCGTCGAGGTCCTCGCCCTGGACATCTCCGACCCGGACGCCGTCACCGCCGCAGCCCGAGCGGCGGGCGACGTGAACCTGCTCGTCAACAACGCCGGCACCGGAGGCGGCGCCCTGCTCGGCGACCTGGAGGCGGTCCGTGCCGCCCTGGACGTCAACTTCTGGGGCACGCTGTCGATGGCCCGCGCCTTCGCACCGGTCCTCGCGGCGAACGGCGGGGGCGCGATGGTGAACATGGCTTCCTCGGCGTCATGGTTCGTCTTCCCCGGCAGCAGCGCCTACGCGGTCTCGAAGGCAGCGGTCTGGAGCATGACCCGGGCGCTGCGCCAGGAGTTGGCCGGTCAGGGCACGCTCGTCACCTCGGTACATCTCGGGGCGGCCGACACCGACATGATGAAGGGCTACGACGTGCCCAAGATGGACCCGGCCGATGTCGCCCGCATCACCCTCGACGGCGTCGAGGCCGGCGCCGTCGAGGTGGTGGTCGACGAGTTCACCGAATTGGTCAAGGCGTCATTGAGCCGCGACCCGAGGGAGTTCGACGAGCAGCTGCACCAACTGCTGAACCCCTGACCGCGGTCCGGGACGCCACCCGGCCGCGACCGTCATTCCGCAGGTCGGCAAAGGCTCACTGCGGAGGCGGCGGGGGCAGGTGGAGGAGGGGCGCCAGGGCGGCGCGGTGGCGGCCTGGAGTGCCCAGAGCGATCTCGTCGGCCTTGGCGCGCTTGAGGCGGAGGTGGAGGGGATGCTCCCAGGTCATCCCGATGCCGCCGTGGAGCTGGACCGCTTCCTCGGCGGCGTGGACGGCGACACGGGCCGCGTAGGACTGGGCGACCGCGACGGCCACGGGGGCGTCGGGCGAGCCGGTCGCGAGGGCGTCGGCGGCCGCGCGGGCGGCGGCCCGTACGGAGACGACCTCCAGCCACAGGTCGGCCAGCCGGTGCTTGAGGGACTGGAAGGAACCGACCACCCGGCCGAACTGGTGCCGCTGCCCGAGGTGGTGAACCGTTTCGTCAAGGCACCACTGCGCCAGGCCCAGTTGCTCGGAGGCGAGCAGGCCCGCGCCGGCCAGCAGCGCCGCCTCCAGCGCGGCGGCAGGATCGGCGGCGGGCAGCGGGCGGGCCGCGGCACCGTCGAAGGAGACGTCGGCCAGCGGCCGGGTCAGGTCGAGCGAGGTGAAGGGCGCGACCGAGGCGTCCGCGGCGGCCACCTCGTACAGCCCGGGGCCGTCCGGGCCCACCGCGGGGACCACCAGGACGTCCGCGCCGGGGGTGTCCGCGACGCTGGTCACCCGCCCGGTCAGGCGCCCCTCGGCGTCGGCCCGTACGGTGGCGGGGAAGCCGCCGCCGGGCGCCGCGGCCAGCGGCACGGCCAGGGTGGCGCGCACCTCGCCCGCGGCGAGCCGCCGCAGCAGCGCCGCGACCGTACCGCCCGCCGCACCGCCGGCCACGCCCGCCGCACCGCCGGCCACGCCCGCCGCACCGCCGGCCACGCCCGCCGCACCGCCGGCCGCCTCGTCGCACGCCAGCAGCGCCGAGGTGGCCAGCACCGCACTGCCCAGGAACGGCACCGGCGCCACCGCCGCGCCCAACTCCTCCAGGACGACGGCCACTTCACGCGCACCCGCCCCCTGCCCGCCCAGAGCCTCGGGCACCAGCAGCCCGGCGAGCCCCAGTTCGGCCGCGAGCAGCCGCCACAGCTCGGGGTCGTACGGCTGCGGACTCTCCACCCGGGCGAGCACCGCCTCGGGCGGGCAGCGGTCGGCGAGCAGCGCGCGGACGGTGCCGCGCAGGTCGTCCTCGATGTCGGAGTAGAGCAGGTCGGGCGAGCCGGCGGGCGCGGGGCGGGCGGGGGCGGCGGTCATCGGGGCAGGTCCTTCCATGCGACGTCCTTGTCGGTCCGCGGTTCCGAGGGCAGCCGCAGCACCCGTTCGGCGATGATGTTGCGCAGGATCTCCGAGGTGCCGCCCTCGATCGAGTTGCCCTTCGCCCGCAGATAGCGGTAGCCGGCGTCGCGGCCGTAGAAGTCGACGCTCTTCGGGCGGACCATCGTCCAGTCCGAGTAGCGCAGCCCGTCCTCGCCCAGCAGCTCCACCTCCAGCCCGCTGATCTGCTGGTTCAGCCGCGCGAAGGCCAGCTTCAGGCCCGCGCCCTCCGGCCCGGGGGAGCCCGCCGCGAGCTGCTGCCGGACGCGCTCCGCGGACAGCCGCGCCACCTCCGCGTCCACCCACGCGGACAGCAGCCGGTCGTGCAGCTCGGACGTACGCAGCTCCGGCCGCTCCCGCCACGCCGCCGCGGGCCCGGCGATCATGCCCGCCTCGCGGGGCAGCACCGTGCCGCCGATGGCCACCCGCTCGTTCGCCAGCGTGGCCTGCGCGACCCGCCAGCCGTCGCCGACCTCGCCGAGCCGGTGGGCGTCGGGTATGCGCACCCCGGTCAGGAAGACTTCGTTGAACTCGGCCTCGCCGGTGATCTGGCGCAGCGGCCTGACCTCGACACCGGGGTCGGTCATGTCGCACAGGAAGTACGTGATGCCCTGGTGCTTGGGCGCTTCGGGGTCGGTACGGGCGATGAGGATCGCCCAGCGCGCGTTGTGGGCGCTGGAGGTCCACACCTTCTGGCCGTCCACGATCCAGTCGCCGCCGTCCGGTTCCCGGACCGCCCGGGTGCCGAGCCCCGCGAGGTCCGAACCGGCGCCGGGCTCCGAGAACAGCTGGCACCACACCTCCTCGCCGGTCCACAGCGGCCGCAGGAAGCGCTGTTTCTGCTCCTCGGTGCCGTAGCGGAGGATGGTCGGCGCGGCCATGCCCAGGCCGATGCCTATGCGGCGCGGGTCGTTGGAGGGCGCCCCGGCGGCCGCGAGTTCGGCGTCGACCACGGCTTGCAGCGACCGCGGGGCGCCCAGCCCGCCCAGGCCCGGCGGGAAGTGCACCCACGCCAGCCCCGCGTCGAACCGCGCCCGCAGGAACTCCCCGGGCGGTACGGCCTCCGGCGGGTGCGCGGCCAGCAGCGCCGCCACCTTGGCGCGCAGCGCCGCGGCGTCCACGGTGCCGTCCCCTGCCTCCTTGCCCTGACCCATCGCGCAGCCGCCCTTCCGTCACCACCACTCTAAGCAAGCGCTTGGAAAGCTACCCGACCCGGGCGCCGCTGCCTACCCCCATGGGTAGCGGTGAGCGCATACGGCGAAGGGCCGCGGCCGGCCGGAGCCCCGCCCCGGCGCATCGCCCGGGCCCGCGCGGGCACCGCGCGGCGCGGCAGGGCGCCCACCAGCACAGGGGCCCGGATGCCGTTGCGCCGGGGAAGCGGGGGAGGCTGGGGAAGCCGGGGGAGCCGGGGAAGCGGGGGACCCAAGGACCGGGGGAACCCGGGGACCGCGAAGGAGCCCCGGGACCAGGGAGACCCGCGGGGTCGGGGGAGCTACACCGCCTGGAGGACCGCGATGCAGGCCGCGGCGATGAGGGTGACGATGACGAAGACGAACACCCGCTGGCGCAGCAGCCGCCGACGGGAGTCGGGCGCGCCGGGACGGCGCGGCGCGGGCGTGCGGTTCGCCGGAGTACGGCCGGTGGGGGTGCGGCCCGCGGGGGTCCGCCCGGCGGGCGTGCGGCCCGCGGGAGTGCGCGGCGCGGGCCGGGCCGCGGGAGTACCGGGGGCCGGGAAGCCGCCGGACGGCCGCGCCGCGGGAGTCCGCGCCCCGGAGGGGCGGCCCGCGGGCGCCACCGCGGCACCGCGCTCGGTCCGCTGCTGCGCGTACTCCTCGGCCCGCCGCCCGGTGGGCCGCTCCGGCCGGGGCGGCCGCACCGCGGACAGCCCCCGCGCCTCGCGCGTCGCGATCTCCGCCAGCCGCTCCGACAACTGCACGGTGCTCGGCCGCTCCTCGGGGTCCTTCGCCAGGCACGCGTGGACCAGCGGCGCCAGCGCGTCGGGCACCCCGACGAGGTCGGGCTCCTCGTGCACCACCCGGTAGAGCATCACCTCGGAACTGCCCTGCCCGAACGGCGAGTCCGCGGTCGCCGCGTACGCCAGCGTCGCCCCGAAGGCGAACACGTCCGTGGCCGGGGTGACCGCCGCACCGCGCACCTGCTCGGGCGCGAGGAACCCGGGCGAGCCGACCGCCGTCCCCACGTGGGTCAGCGTGCTCGCCCCGGTCGCCCACGCGATCCCGAAGTCGATGATGCGCGGCCCCTTGGGCGACAGCAGGATGTTCGACGGCTTGAGGTCGCGGTGCACCACCCCGGCCTCGTGCACGGCCACCAGCCCCTCCGCCAGCGCCGCCCCGATCGAGGCGACCTCGGCGGCCGGCAGGATGCCCGCCTCGGCGACCTTGTCGTGCAGCGACGGCCCGGGCACGTACTGCGTCGCGAACCAGGGCCGCTCGGCCTCCAGGTCCGCGGCGACCAGCCGCGCGGTGCACCCGCCCCTGATCCGCCGGGCTGCCGACACCTCGCGGGCGAACCGGGACCGGAACTCCTGGTCCTCCGCCAGCTCGGGCCGGATCACCTTGAGTGCCACCCGCTGCCCGCGCTTGTCCGCGCCCAGGTACACCACGCCCATGCCGCCCGCGCCGAGCCGCCGATGCAGCCGGAACGAGCCGACGACCCGCGGGTCCTCGCGCCGTAGCCGCATCATCGCCATGTGTGTGTCCCCTACCTCCGGCGGTGGTGGCCAGGCCCCCGCTCCGCTTCGCTGGCCGGTCGGCCGTCCACAGCTTACGTACTCAAGTCCCCGTGTGCGGTGATGCCTCGCAGGCGACGGGCCGTGAATTGTCAGTGCCCGGTGGCATTCTGAAGATGCGGGAGATGACGGAAGCGGCAGGCCGGGGCCGGGAGCGGCGGCCTCGGGCACCGCCTTGCGCCCCTTCCCGTGCAGTCGCCAACGGGCAGTCCACCAAGGGGGAGTGACGCCGTGAAGGGTGATCGTGTGGAGATAGTCGTCGACGCGGGAGACAGCACCCGCACGTATGAGGTGAGCGCGACCCGCGCCGGCCGCCGGGTCGAGACGGCGGTGCGGCGCGGTGTGGTCGAGGTGAGCGAGGTCACCCGCAGCGGTACGCCGGTGCGGACCGCCCGTTTCATGGCCACCCGGGTGCTCGCGCTCGTCGAGCACCCCGTCCCCAGGGAGGACCCGGCCCCGGCACCCGCCCCGGCCCCGTGAGCCCGTCCCGTGGGCCCGGCTGTCCGCGGCCCGCGGGCCCGACCGCGCCCGGACGGCCTCCGGGACACCCCTGAGAGCCGCGGAGACGGTGTCCACCCAGGGGAGTAGGCAGCCGTCGGGACGTCATCCTGCGGGAGGCCGGAAAGCTGTCCGGAGGCATGACGACCCGGCCCGGCCCGGACCGTAGATTAGGAGTCGAGCGGCGGGCGGGTACTCGTCCCCCGAGGTCAAGCGCCCGCCGCTCCACGAAGTGCACACGGATTTCGGTCACCGCCGCACCCGCGGCGGGATCGCACAGACGTCGTCCGTGATCGGCCTGTTGGGGCGTCACACCACGCTTCAGGCCCGGAAGAGCGGTCCGGGTCGGGACTCACCGGTCAACCCCGTGGGGACGGGGGTAGGACGGACGGCAGCGGTTGCCCGGGTATCAGCCGATACCCGGGCACAGCGCTGTTTCCGCGTACGGACGCCCACGCGGCCGGGCCATGCGGGGCGGGTTCGGCGCTTCCGCGCCTTCCGACGAACCCGCCCCGACCGGTACTCGGCTCGGCAGCAAACGTGAGGGCCGGTAACCCTGTGGGAACACCGGCCCTCATGTCGTGATGACGAGATTTTCGGCACCTTATTCGAGGAGTGCACGCCAACCCGGCTGTCACATCGGCTCGTTCAGGACCGGGGGAGCGGGGCGGCGCCCCGACGGCGGTTTCCGCGCGCCTGTTGCCGTCATCTCGGCCGTGGGCCAGTAAAGGTGACCGCAGCCGCGGCCACGCGGTAATAGGGTGGACGATACTGGGATTGAACCAGTGACCTCTTCCGTGTCAGGGAAGCGCTCTCCCGCTGAGCTAATCGTCCGGGATGGTGCCGGCGGTGCGTGCGCGATACTGGGATTGAACCAGTGACCTCTTCCGTGTCAGGGAAGCGCTCTCCCGCTGAGCTAATCGCGCGGGGGGTGGAACGGTGGAGCAGCGGCCCCGGTCGGGGGCCAGTGGACGATACTGGGATTGAACCAGTGACCTCTTCCGTGTCAGGGAAGCGCTCTCCCGCTGAGCTAATCGTCCTTGGAGGTGGAGACGGGATTTGAACCCGTGTAGACGGCTTTGCAGGCCGTTGCCTCGCCTCTCGGCCACTCCACCACAGCGGGGGTTCGGGATGATCCCCCACATCGAGCGGACGACGAGATTCGAACTCGCGACCCTCACCTTGGCAAGGTGATGCTCTACCAACTGAGCCACGTCCGCAGGTGCCGCCACCGTGGACTGCTCGGCGACGAGTTGAACTCTAGCGGATTCCCGGTCCAGCTCAAAAACCGGTTTCCGCAGCGTGCCGGGGCAATGACAAGCTGTCGACGGCGAAGCGGCCGGTCGCGGGAGCCCCGCGGCCGCCTCCGCGGAGCGCCCCGCAGGCCGCTCACCTGCGCGGTCCGGCCCGTCCCCGGCACTCCGCCCGACCCCCGGGAATCCCGTGCACGCCTCCTGCGAACCGCCCCCCATCGCCCGCTTCGGCCCGCTGCTGGCCACCGACCTGCGCGATGTCACCGACGACGTGGCCGCGCTGGACTCGTCCGGCTTCTGGGCCGTCGCCGCGGACTTCGACGGCCGTACGGTCTGCGCCCGCTTCGGCGACGTCCGGCACGCCCCCCGGCCCGCGCCGCCGCCCGCCGCCACCCCCGCCGACGTCGCCGCGCGCACCGGCTGGCGCGGCCCCGACCCGCGGAGCTGGACCTCCTCCATGGACCGGGCCGGATACGAACAGGGCGTCCGCGAGATCCGGGCCAGGATCGCCACCGGCGAGGTCTACCAGGTCAACCTCTGCCGCGTGCTGACCGCGCCGCTCCCCGCGCCGTACGGCGACATCGACGCGCTCGGCGCGGTCCTCGCCCACGGCAACCCGGCACCGTACGCGGGCGTCATCCGGCTGCCCGCCCACGGCGTGGAGATCGCCACCGCGTCCCCCGAGCTCTTCCTGCGCCGCCGGGGCGACACGGTGGAGTCCGGCCCGATCAAGGGCACCGCCCGCACCGCCGCGGACTTCCTCGCCAAGGACCACGCGGAGAACGTGATGATCGTGGACCTGGTGCGCAACGACCTCGGCCGGATCTGCGCCCCCGGCACCGTCACCGTGCCCGCCCTGTGCGCGGTCGAGCCGCACCCCGGCCTGGTGCACCTGGTCTCCACCGTCCGCGGCCGGCTGCGGCCCGGCGCGGGCTGGCCGGAGCTCTTCGGCGCCGCCTTCCCGCCCGGCTCGGTCAGCGGCGCGCCCAAGTCGAGCGCGCTGCGGATCATCGCCGAGCTGGAGACCGCCCCGCGCGGCCCGTACTGCGGCGGGATCGGCTGGGTGGACGCCGACCGGCGCACCGCCGAACTCGCCGTCGGCATCCGCACGTTCTGGATCGACCGGGACGTGCCGGGCGGGCCCGTGCTGCGGTTCGGCGCGGGCGCGGGCATCACCTGGGGCTCCGACCCGGGCGGCGAGTGGGCCGAGACCGCATTGAAGGCCGAGCGGCTGCTGGCGGTAGCGTCGGAGGTGTACCCCGCGGCGCGCGAGGCACCGGCGCAGCCCAGCGGCGGCATACACGGGACAAGCGGCACCCGCGGGGTATGAAGGGCACGGCGGGCCCTTCAGCGGCCTTCGAGGACGCGGCGCCCGGCCCGGGCGCGGCACACGGCGGTGAAAGGACAGTGCGGTGAGGATCTGGGTGGACGGCGGGCTGCGGGACGCGGCCGACGCCACGGTGTCGGTGTTCGACCACGGACTTACGGTCGGCGACGGCGTCTTCGAGACGCTCAAGGCCGAGCACGGCCGGGCCTTCGCGACCACCCGCCACCTGCACCGGCTGGCCCGGTCCGCCGCCGGCCTCGGCCTGCCCGAGCCCGACCTCGACGAGGTCGCCCGCGCCTGCGCGGCGGTGCTGGAGGCCAACCCGATGCCGATGGGCCGGCTGCGCATCACCTACACCGGCGGCCTGTCCCCGCTCGGCTCCGACCGCGGCGACGCCGGCCCCACCCTCGTGGTCGCGCTCGGCCCGGCCACCGCCCGCCCCGACACCACCGCCGTGGTCACCGTGCCCTGGACCCGCAACGAGAAGGGCGCGCTGACCGGCCTGAAGACCACCTCCTACGGCGAGAACGTGGTCGCGCTGGCCCGCGCGCACGCCGCCGGGGCCTCCGAGGCGCTCTTCGCCAACACCCAGGGGCAGTTGTGCGAGGGCACCGGCTCCAACGTCTTCGTCGCGGTCGGCGGGCGGCTGCTCACCCCGCCGCTGGCCTCCGGCTGCCTGGCCGGCATCACCCGCGCGCTCGTGGTGGAGTGGGCCGGCGCCGAGGAGGCCGAACTGCCGCTGAGCGTCCTCGCGGAGGCCGACGAGGTCTTCCTGACCTCCAGCCTGCGCGACATCCAGGCCGTGCACCGCGTCGACGACCGGACACTGCCCGGCGCCCCCGGGCCGGTCACCGCCAAGGCGATGCGCGTCTTCGCCGAACGCGCCGCCGCCCACCCCAATCCTTGATCCTCAGGAGCACCGCGGTGACCACCACCCTGCGCCCGGCGGACCCGGTCCGCACCGGGGCCGACGGCTCGCGCTCCGCCACCTACACCGTCTGCGTCAACAGCCGCCCGGTCGGCGCCGTCCTGGTCGGCACCGACCGGCGCTACGGCCCGACGGTCGGCCGGATCGACGCGCTGCGGATCGACGAGCCGGACCGCCACCGCGGGCGCGGCACCGTGGCCGCGCTCGCCGCCGAGGAGGTGCTGCGGCAGTGGGGCTGCACCCGCGTGGAGACCACGGTCGGCGCGGACATGGCGTACGCCCTGCGGATGGCCGCGTCCCTCGGCTACACCGAGCGCAACCGCACCATGCTGCTCACGCTGCCCCAACCGCCCGCCCAGGACAGCCCGGTGCTGCCGCCGGACACCTCGCTGCGCCTGATGCGCGAAGACGAGTACGCCGCCTGGCGCGCCCGCGAACGCGACGGCTACATCGCCGTCCTCACCGGCACCGGGGTGCCGCACGACCAGGCCGAGCGGGAGGAGGCGGCCGGCTTCGACAGCGCCTTCCCCGAGGGACTGGACTCGCCCGGCGCCCTGGTGCTGGTCCTCGAACGGGACGGCGCGCCCGCCGGCCACCTGGCCTGGATACGCCTCGCCGACCCGTCCTGGGTCAGCTCCGTGGAGGTCGCCCCTGAGCACCGCGGACGCGGCTTGGGCCGTGCCCTGATGCGCGTGGCGGAGGGCCTGACCCGAGAGGGCGGCGCCACCACCCTCGGGCTCAACGTCTTCACCGCGAACACCCCCGCGCGCCGGCTCTACGAGTCGCTCGGCTACCGCACCACCAACCACCACTTCAGCAAACCGCTGCTGTAGCCGGGCGCTTCCGCGGCAACTCCTCCCGCCGCGGCTGCGGCCGTCGCGGTTCAGCCGAGCAGGCGGTCCGCGATCTGCTCGATCCGCTCGCGCAGCCCCTCCTGCGACCTGGAGCCGTCCAGGAGTTCGCCGCCGATCTCGTACGTCGGGGTACCGGTGACGCCGATCGCCTTGCCCTCTGCCACGTCGGCGTCCACCACCAGCAGGTGCCGGCCGTCGATCAGCGCGGTCTCCACCTCCTCGGCGTCCAGGCCGAGTTCGCCGGCCGCCTCCACGAGCACCGGCTCACCGCGGTCGGCCAGCTCCGCCACCCGCCCGAGCACCGCCTCCGCGTACAGCCAGCCGCTGCCCTGCGCGAACGCCTCCTCGTACGCCTGCGCGGCCGCCTGCGCGTGCTGGTGCTTGGCCAGCGGGAAGTGCCGGAAGCGGATGTCGAGCGCGGCGCCGTACCGCTCGCGCAGCGCCCGCAGGTCGGCCAGGGCGCTGTGGCAGTCCGGGCACTGCAACTCGCACCAGACGTCGAGCACGGCGGGGGAGGGGGTGTCGGTCATACGACAAGTCTCCCACCTGCGGAGGAGGCGCCCGACAGCCGAACCCGGAGATGCCCCCCATATTCCGGGGCGGGGGGCGCCCCGTCATGGCCCCGGGGGGCTCGGGCGAGGCAGGATGGGAGGGACCACGCTCGCGGGGCCCCGGCCGGCCCCCGGGCCGAACCGCAGCCGCAGGAGCCGCCGGATGCTGACCGACACGCTGTGCGCCGCCCTGTCCGCGGGCGGCCTGGCCATCGCGATCGTGACCGCCTACCGCCGCCGGTTCCTGGCGGCGACGCGGATCGCCGCGATCTCCCTGCTGCCGGTCGGTCTCGCGCTGGCCGGGCTGGTGACCCTGGGCCGCAAGGTCGGCACCGCCACCGGCGACTGGGCGGTGGACCTCGTCTTCAAGCCGTCGGTGTGGCTCGGCTTCGGCGTCATCGCCTGTTCCGCGGTGCTGTTCGGGATCACGCGGCTGGTGTCCGGCCGGCGCGGGCGGCGCGGCGGGGCCGGTGCCGCGGGCGCCGCGGGTGCCGCCTCCTCGGCCGGCGCGTCGTCGCCCGCCGCCGTGCCGGGCGCTGGCGCGCCCGCGCTGAGCGGGGGCCGGCGGCGCTCGGGCGGTGCCGGAGACAGCGGCCTGTCGGAGTTCGCGGACATCGAGGAGATCTTGAAGCGGCGCGGGATCTGAGGGGTTTTCCGGCCCTGCGCGCAAGTCGGTCCCGGCATCCGAGACGCTGGTAAACGCCCTTGTAAAGTCCGCGTGTTGGGCCGCGCGGCGTGCGGCGCTGCGCGATCATCGCGGTGTGCTGCCCACCCACGGGGACGTCATCGCCCCTCCGCGGCCGGACCGTGCTGAACCGCCCGTTTCCGCCCTCGCCGCCCTCACTGCCCTCGTCACCCTCGCCGCCGCCGAGCCGGCGCGCCCGCTCCTCGTCGTCCGGCCGGTGCCGGTGCTGCCCGCCGCGCCGGTACGGGCGGCGCTGCCGCCGGCGCCGCGGCGGGCCGCGCTCGCAGTGCCGGCCGAGCCGGCGGTGAGTGGCCGGAAACCGGTTCGTACGGTTGCACCCGGCCGTTCTGTCCACCCGGGTTTCCCGGTCCGGCCCGGATTTCCGGTGCGGCCGGGCATCCCGGGCGTGTCGGAAGCACCGGGCCGTACGGTCGTACCGTCCGTCGTACCAGCCGTCCCCGTGGCGCCTGCCGTGCCCGCGGGCGTACCCGGGCCCGTGCCCGCGGCCGTACCCGCGCCTGAGGCCGTACCCGCGGCCGTGCCGGCCCCCGCGGCCCCTGCGCAGAAGCCGCAGTCCTGGCGCGCCGCGCGGCGTGCGGCCCGGCGGCGCGGGGAGTTCGTGGAGCCCCAGGGGTGCCTGTACGCCCTCTCCCAGCCGCCTCTGATGCTCTTCCTGTGCGTGGTGGGCGGGCTCATCGGCGCCGGAGCCGGGTGGGACCTGCTGACCCTGTAGCAGCTCTCGTACGGCGCCCGTACGCGTTTACGTGGCCGACCCCGCCCGGCCGGGCCTCAGGCCTGCACCGGGCCGGCGTCCTCCGCCTCCCGCCGGCGGGCCCGGTACGCGGCGACGTGCAGCCGGTTCCCGCAGGTGCGGCTGTCGCAGTAGCGGCGGGAGCGGTTGCGGGACAGGTCCACGAAGGCGCGGCCGCAGGAGGGGGCCTCGCAGCGCCGCAGCCGCTCGCGCTCCCCGGCGAGCACCAGGAACGCGATCGCCATCCCGCAGTCCGCGGCGACGTGCGTGGCCAGGGAGGCGCCGGGCGAGAAGTAGTGCACGTGCCAGTCGTACCCGTCGTGGTCGGTGAGCCGGGGGGTGGTGCCAGCCTCGGCGATCATCGCGTTGAGCAGGGCCACGGCACTGGCGTCGTCGGGCGCGGCGAACACCTGCGCGAACCGGTCGCGGACGGCGTGCACGGCGGCGATGTCCTCGACGTCGAGGACGGCCACGTCGCTGACCTTGTTGCGCTCGACGAAGGCCCGCAGGTCGGCGACGTCCGCCAGGCCCTCGCGGCCCTCGGTCCGCGGTGTGGAGTTGACCAGGTCCACCACGCAGTCGAGCGCGCACCTGGTGTCGTGGTTGATGAGCACGGGATCGCTCCTGCCCGCTGGCCGGCGGCTGAATCCCAGGACTCTAGCGCGGGAGCCGCCGCCGTGGGGGTCTGCTTCCCACGGACGGCGGCTCCGTTGCCTGCGGCGCCGGTCCGCTGGTGGTGGTCCGGCGCGGGTGGTGTCCGGGCGTCCCCCCGAGTAGGACGGCCGCGGACGGTATGGGATACGGGGCTCAGCTCTCCGCGAGGATGTGCGAGAGCTCCGTGTCCAGATCGAAATGGCGGTGCTCGGTGCCCGGCGGGACCGCGGCGTCCGTCCGCTTCAGGAAGGACTCCAGGGCCCGCGCCGGGGCTTCGAGCAGGGCTTCGCCCTCCGGGGAGCTGAGGGCGATGCACACGACGCCCTGACCGTGGCTGCGGGACGGCCAGACTCTGACGTCGCCGGTGCCGGTGGGGCGGTGCAGCCCCTCGGCGAGCAGGTCGCGGGCGAACACCCATTCGACCGTCTCTTCGGCTCCGGTGTGGAAGGTGGCGTGCACGGCATACGGATCGGCCGTGTCGTACCGCAAGCCCGCGGGCACGGGCAGTGAGGATTCGCTCGACACAACGAGGCGCAGGTGCAGCTCGCAGCTGACCGTGGTGTTCATAAGCGCCAGGGCCTTTCGCTCAGTGTGCGCTCGGGGATTCGCACGTCGGCGAAATCGACATGCCACCTGCGGCGACGTTGTAAACCCCTCTGAGGTGTTTGTGGGGCTTGCGGTACCTCGTCCGGCGCAGCGGTACGACCCGTACGGAGCCGTTTCAGGACGGTTTGGCCAGTCCGGGGGAGTCGCGCAATCGCTACATGGAGTGACGTTTTCGGGGCGCGGTCCGCTCGTGTGTGCGGACTCGGAACCGCCCTGCCGGGGCGCCGTTCTCCGGGAAGATCATCCGCGGTGGCGCGGGTGGTCCGAAGCGGTCCGCCGGGTGCGGTAATGTTGGGCACGCACCGGGGCGATTAGCTCAGCGGGAGAGCACTTCGTTCACACCGAAGGGGTCACTGGTTCGATCCCAGTATCGCCCACCCGGAAAAGGTCCCGGGCCGTCCATCCGACGGCCCGGGACCTTTTGTATGTGCTCCGCTTGTATGTGCTCCGCCGCCCAACTCCCGGCGCACACTGGGCCCATGGACTGGAGCCACTACCGATTCCGCAGCTCCTGGCGCCTGGACGCCGGCCCCGACGCCGTCTACCGCGTCCTCGAACGCCCCGACGCCTACCCCGACTGGTGGCCCCAGGTCCGCGCGGTCCACCGTACGTCCGAGACCACCGGCCTCCTCCGCTTCCGCTCCGCCCTGCCCTACGACCTCACCGTCACCGCCCGCGCCACTCGCCAGGACCCCCGCGCCCGCGTCCTCGAAGCCGCCCTGTCCGGAGACCTCGACGGCTGGGTCCGCTGGACCCTCCACCCCGCCCCCGGTGGCGCCACCCACCTCCTCTTCGAGCAGGACGTCACCGTCCGCAAGCCCCTCATGCGACGGCTCGCCCTGCCCTGCCGCCCCCTCTTCCGCGCCAACCACGCCGCCATGATGCGCTCTTGCCGCCGCGGCCTGCGCGCCCACCTCGCCGCCACGCCCCATCGCGTTTGAACCACCCCCGGCCCGCCCTGTATTGTTCACGTCGTCGGGGCGATTAGCTCAGCGGGAGAGCACTTCGTTCACACCGAAGGGGTCACTGGTTCGATCCCAGTATCGCCCACCCCACCCAAAAGGGGCCGCCCACCAAGGCGGCCCCTTTTGCCGTGCGGCGGCGCTAGTCGTCCGGCACCGGCTTGGGGTGACCGGGGCGGTAGAGCACGCCGTGGACGCCGATCAGAGAGAAGCGGCGCACTCGCACCGCGGCGTACTGCTTCCGCAGATGCGGGCAGGCACCCACTGACAGCCAGGCGCAGGACAGGCAGACCGGCGGGTGTCCGGTCACCATCTCGGCCGGCCAGTTGGTGAGGTCGTCGGGATTTTCCCCCAGCAGCCACAGCAGGCCGTCGGCGGTGGCGTCTTTCCCGGCGGGCCGCCCGCACACCTGGCAGAGCAGCGCGTCCATGGCCTGCCGCTGGCGGAGGAAGTGCACTTTGCCGTACTGGGGCTTGCCCTTGCCCGGCCGGCTCGGCATGCGCCGCCAGAGGATGCCGTTGCTGTCGCGGTCCCACGGTCGCTCGTTGAGGTAGGCCAAGCGGCCCCGCCGCATGGTGACTTCGGGTTGGAGCTGGACATGGCCCTGGCACCGTACGGACAGCTCTCCTACGTCCAGGAGTTCAAGGAGCTGTTCCGGCTGGTGACGGCGGACGTCGCGTAGAAGCTACCAGGCGAGTGCTTCGCCACAGCGGTCGGCGAATTCGGTGAGGCTTGCCAGCACGATGTGCGCTCCGGCCTCGCGCAACTCGTCGGAAGTGTTCTTGCCACTGGCGACGCCTACGGCCAAGGCATCGGCGTCGAGTGCGCCGCGAACATCGTGGGGTGTATCACCGATGACCACGGCGTGGGCGCCGGCGAAGTCGTGACCGTACTTCTGCGACGCCCGCTTCCTCGCCTGCCGGACGAGGTCGGCCCGATCACTGCCGTCGTCGCCGTAGCCGCCGACCGAGAGGTCGAGGCCGTCACCCAAGCCGAGCGCAGCGAGCTTGGCCTCGGCAATGCGACGTATGTTGCCGGTGACGGCTGTCTGGACAGCGCCACGGGTGGTGCAGGAGGCGATGGCTTCCCGCGCCCCAGGAAGAACGGTGCCCACCTCGCGCATGCGGTCGGTGAACTGTTCGGCGGCTGCTGCCAAGGCCGCGTAGAAGTCGGCGAGCAGCGCTTCCGGCTCATCGACGCCGTTCAGGCGCAGCGTCTCCGTCGTGATCGCCTGATCAGTACGGCCGGACATGTCCGCAAGCTCGCCAAGCGGCCTGCCGGTCACCTGCTGGAAGGCCCGTTCGTACATGCTGCGGCTGACGCCCCCGCCTATCCGGACCAGTGTGTGGTCGATGTCCCAGAGGATGAGACGGCTCGCCGGCGAGGGCGCACCGGAGGTGGGGGCCGTAGACATGAGGGACAGCGTAGGGCGTTGGCTCGCTGCCGTTTGCGCCCAGTGGGCATTCTTCAAGGGGTGCCCGGGAGGGCGGCCCTTTCGGGCGCGGGGCGGCGGTCGGGGGCGGGCAACTGCGGTCGGGGGGCCGGGGTTGGGGAGGGCTCAGGGGCGGGGCGGTGGGGGCGGCAGGGCGCTGGCCCGGGCCACGCGTTCGGCGGCCAGGTGGGAGCGGACGATCACCACGCGGATCATCGGGCCGCCGATGCCGGTCTTGATCACGTAGAAGACGAAGATGTTGGTCGCCGCGGCGCCGAGCGCGTAGACGTAGGTGTCCTCCAGGACGTGCGTGTAGAGCAGGACCCCGATGGTGAGCACCGCCGCGGCGTAGAAGAGCGAGGTGGGCGCCCACTGGGCGAAGGAGGACAGCCCGGTGATCTTGCTGTCGTCGGCGGGGACGGTACTGAGCCCGAGGCGCCGGGAGCGGGCGATCGCCGTACGCGCGAAGAAGAGCGTCATGTAGTTCGTCAGGCACAGGGACACCTGGCCGATCGCCGAGTTGACCGGCCACCACCGCGGTTCCACCAGCGTGACCGCCAGCACGAGTGCGCACGGCAGCAGGGCCATCATGCGCATCACCGCCTCGGTCGCCAGCGCCAGCCAGCTCATGGCGCCGACGCGGCGGCCGACGACCAGGGGCGTCAGGCCGGAGGAGATGATCTCGTAGTACTTCGGCGCGGCCAGCGCGTAGGAGAAGCCGACGATCCGCGCCGGAAGGTTCGCCTGCCAGTCGGGCACGTGGTAGTCCCCGCGCCGCCACGCGTCGATGACGGGCAGCCCCGTGGGGTCGTGGGTGAGGTGCTGGACCAACTCGACCGTGCGGTTCCCCCAGCCCAGGTTCAGGTCGCGCAGCAGCCAGGTGATGACGACCGTGTTGGTGACCGCCCAGACAGCCGCGGCCACGAACGACCAGGCGAGCAGCCAGTTGGCGAGCAGTCCCCGGTTGGCGGCGGGCCGGAGGCTCTGCTGCCTGCGCATCCGCCACAGCCGCCACTCCCGGCCCGGGTCGCCGGCCAGCGGCCGGAGCAACTCGCGGGAGGCCCGCAGCCCCGTCTCCACCCGCAGGACGTCCGCCCCCCGCTCGGCGGCCTGCGTCATCTCCAGTTCAGCCAGGAAGCTGTTCTTCAGCTCGGTGAACGAGAAGTCCGGCCCCGCCCCCGCGGGGAAGATGAGTAATCGGCGCCCGGGGTCGGCGTCGACCAGGTCCTCGACGAAGCGCGCCAGCAGCATCGCCCGCATGTAGAAGATGTCCGGCACGACGCCGTCGGTGCTCGTCCGGCCGCAGCCGATCAGTACGAGCAGTTGGCCGACCGAGTACAGGTCGGCCCGCCCGATCTCGCTGTCGCCCGCCCTGACCTCCGGCGCGATGTACGCGGCGTCCGTGCCCGTCGTCCCGGTGACGGTGTGGGTGTAGAGGTAGTTGCGCCCCAGGTCGATGAGCTGGAAGGAGCCGTCGACGTCGGACACGATGATGTTGGACGGTGACAGGTCCGCGTGCACGCCGGGGAAACGGTCGGGCGAGGGGCCGGGCGAGGGGCCGGCCCGGGCGACGGTCTGGAGCTCCTCCAGCGCCTCGAACAGGCGGCGGCCTCTGTCCCCGAGCCGGTCCAGCCGCAGCGACCGCGACTCCTCGCCGCCCGCCGCCTCCCGCGCGCGCTCCTCGTTGACGGTCTCCGCGAGGGTCTTTCCCGCCACGAAGTCCATCAGTATCCAGCTGTCGAAGCTGGCCCACACGTGCACGAGGTGCCGGGCGCCGGTGGCCGGGTTGCCGTAGCGCTGCGCGTACTCCCGGGTGGCGTGCGCGATGATCGGGAACTTGGTGAACGGGTAGATGATCAGCTTCAGCGCGAACGGCAGGCGGTTGCCGTGGACGGCCCGGGAGGTCACGCCGCGCAGGATCAGCGAGGTGCTGCCGTGGCGGTGGAAGCTCAGCGGTTCCTGCTCCACGGCGGCCCACTCCTGCTCCGCCGGCCCGCCCGCCGTGGCGGAGCGGCGCCCTCCGGCCGGCGGGTCCGGCCGGTAGACCTCCGCGATGGCCCTCGCCACGGCGGGCTCGGTGACCAGGGCCCCGCAGGTGTCCGCGCAGTCGTGGGTCAGGGCCCGGCCCTGCCGAGCGGGCGCGGCGGGGGCGTGCGCAGCGGAGCGCTGCGCCTCGGACTCGGCGAGGCTGAGCAGGGTGACCAGCAGCAGGCCGGTGAAGCCGAAAAGGCCGGCCAACCGCGTCCGGCGCTCGTCGCTCTCGGCACGGTAGCCGCGGCACCAGGCCGACAGGGCGGCGATGAGGGCCGCCCTGCCGTCGAGCCCGAAACGGTCGTCGAACGAGCGCTCGTCCAGCGGGATCTCCTGGAGCAGGCGCCGCCAGGAGCGAAGCCGCCGGGTCCGGTCCCGGGACGTCTCCGGCCGACCGGTGTCGGCCAGGCCCAGCAGAGCGACCGGGTTCGCGGTCTGCGCGTCGCTATATTCCGTCAAGTCCCTTAGCGCTGGGATCAGTTGATCCAGCGTCACGTGCTGAGTGGTCATCGGTGGAGTCCACTATCGTCAATCTGGGCATGGCCCGGACACTTCCCTGGCGGATGAGTTCGACCGGTCGCCCCTCCGTCGCGCAGAACGCCACCTCGTAGGCGGTCCGGGCGTTCTCCAGCAGGAGGTGCTTGTCCAGTTCGTGGCGCTTGAGTTCGGTCATCCACGGCAGCGGCGCGAGGTCGAGCACCTGGGGTGCGTCCTGGGCGGGAGCGGTCCGCATACGGTGAAGCCAGTCCTGGTCCCGGTGCTTCTCGCGGATCGCGAGCAGGTAGCCGCGGCCCAGGCCCTTCTTGATGCGCTCGAGGTACAGGTACGTGTAGCGGTGCAGGAGCGAGAAGCCGGTGCTCGCCGGGCGCATCGGGCGCGTGCTGAGGGAGAGCACGTGGGTGCAGCCGTCCTGGACCGCCAGCCGGAACGGCAGCGCGGTGAGCACCCCGCCGTCCAGCGCGCGCCGCCCGTCGGCCATGGTGACCGTGCCCGGAAGGGCGATCGGCAGCCACGCGGAGGCGCGGAGCGCCGCCTTGAGCTCCGCGCGGGTGGAGAAGTCCCGCAACGGCACCGTCTCGAGCGCGTCGACGTCCGTAACCGGGACGACCAGCGGGATGTCCGAACGGAGCACCGCCTCGTAGTCCAGCGGCTTCAACTGCTCCATCACGTGGTCGAAGGCGTAGTCCAGGCCGAGGATCGGCAGCCGCCGCAGGGCCCGCGCGAAGTCGACGAAGTGCTTGGTCGTCAGGTCGTCGTAGTAGATGGACAGCGGATACCAGGTCTCGCCGGCCAGGAAGTAGGCGGCGTTGATGCCGCCGGACGAGCAGCCGTAGACCGCGTCGAAGGCGTTCTTGAAGCCGTAGTCCTCGAGTTGGGTGAGCATCGCCGCCGAGATGACGCCGCGCATGCCGCCGCCCTCGATGGCGAGCGCCACTTTCGCGCCGTCGCTCCGCTGCCCCGGGAGGCTGCCCTCGGCCCGGCGGGCCCGTAAGACCTCCAGGACCGGGTGGGCGGAGTCCCAGTACGCGTCCGCACTCCCGACATCACCGCTTCGCATGATCCCCCATCTGGATCGGCCGCCTGGCCGGCGCCGCGCTGCACCGCCGCGCCGGCTGTCGCTGCACTGTGCCAGACGCGGTCTCCCGCTGTCCCGGTTCCCCCGTAATTCGTCGCCCGACGCGGTGATATCGCGGTCAGCCGCCGACCTTGCCGCCGCCTGGGCCGGGATCAGGTGGTGGGGTTGCGGTAGATGGAGATGTGTTTGGGGGAGGTCGCGGTGAAGGGGGTGCCGGTCCAGTCGGCGGTGCGGCGGTCGAGGTGGAGGCCGGCGAGGCGGGCCATCAGGTCGAGTTCGGCCGGCCAGGCGTAGCGGTGGCGGGTGTTGACGCGGCGGTAGCGGCCGTCGTCGGTGTCGCGGGTGAAGTGGTGCGAGGTGAGCATCTGCTCGGCCAGGTCGAAGGTGTCGAAGCCGAGGTGGTGGTCGGAGACGTCGAAGGGCACCGCGACCTGCCCGGGCGGCAGGAGCTGGAGCGGGGGTACGAGCAGCTCGACGAGGAAGCGGCCGCCGGGCCGCAGATGGCGGGCGGCGTTGCGGAAGCACTCGACCTGCTCCTCCTGGGTGAGCAGGTTGGAGATAGTGTTGTAGACGAGGTAGACGAGGGAGAACTCGCCGGGGACGCGGGTGGTGGCCATGTCCCCGAGGACGACGGGCAGCGTGTCCGCGTCGACCTTGCGCCGCAGGACGGCCGCCATGTGCGCGGACAGTTCGATGCCGGTGACGGGCACGCCGCGCTCCCGGAGCGGCACGCCGATCCGGCCGGTGCCGATCGCGAACTCCAACGCCGGTCCGTCGCCCGCCAGTTCGGTGAGGAGGGCGAGGAGCGGTTCGAGGGCCTCGGGTGTGGAGCTGTCCGCTTCGTCGGTGTCGTACCGCTCGGCCATCGCACGCGTCCACAGCTCGCTGCTCGTCATGGGCGGCCACTCTGCCGCCGGGCGGGGGAGTTGTCGACGCAATTACCGCAGCCGGCCCCCGGCTCCCGTAAGCCCGTCAGGAACCCGACGCCGCCGCCTCGTCGTAGGTGGCGCGGGCGGCCGTGATGTCCGCCCGGTGCCGCTCCGCCCAGCCGACCAGCCCCGTCAGGCTCGCATGCAGTTCGCGGGCCATGGGCGTGAGCCGGTACTCCACCTTCGGCGGCACCGTCGGGTAGACGGTCCGCACCAGCAGGCCGTCCCGCTCCAGCTTGCGCAGGTTCAGCGTCAGCATGCGCCGGCTGATCCCCGGAATGGCCCGCTCCAACTCCGTGAACCGGACCGGGCCGTGGGCTGCGGCGACGAGGATGCCGATGCTCCACTTGCCCGCGACGTGGTCGAGGACCTCGGTGAGCGGGCACGCCTCGTTGTTGACCTGGTCGGACACATCCGTGTGACCGCGTGACATGAAAGTGCCTCCTTCCGCCGCGCGCCATGGTTACAGACGATGGCCGCTGTAACAACCAGTGCACCAAGCAGGTTGCGCAGGCAAGTTACTCCAAGGAAGGGGTCCCCGTGCGGGAAAACGCACCGACGGCGTCACGCTGGACGGCACTGGCCGTGCTCTGTGCCGGGCAGTTGATGGTCATCCTCGACGGCACCGTCGTGAACGTGGCGCTGCCGTCCATCCAGCAGGACCTCGGCTTCTCCTCGTCGGGCCTCGCCTGGGTCGTCAACGCCTATCTGGTCCCCTTCGGGGGCCTGCTGCTGCTCGCCGGGCGGCTCGGCGACCTCGTCGGCCGCAAACGCGTCTTCACCGCGGGCCTGGTCCTCTTCACCGCCGCCTCGCTGCTGTGCGGCGCGTCCCAGGACCCGGCGACGCTGCTGGCCGCACGCTTCGTCCAGGGCATCGGCGGCGCGGTGACCTCCGCGGTCACGCTCGGCATGGTCGTCACCCTCTTCCCGCGGCCGGGGGAGCGGGCGAAGGCCATCGGCGTCTACAGCTTCGTCCAGTCCGCGGGCGGCTCGCTCGGGCTGCTCGCGGGCGGCGCCCTGACCCAGGCCGTCGGCTGGCACTGGATCTTCCTGGTCAACGTCCCGATCGGCATCGCCGCCGCGCTGGCAGCCGCACGCGTGCTCACCGCCGAGCCGGGCAACGGCCTGGACCAGGGCACCGACGTCGCGGGCGCCCTCCTGGTCACCGCCGGACTGATGCTCGGCGTCTACACGATCGTCGGGACCGCCGACCACGGCTGGAACTCCCTACCGACCCTCGGCTGCGGCGCCACCGCCCTCGCCCTGCTCCTCGGCTTCGTCGCCCGCCAGGCACGCGCCGCCCACCCGCTGCTGCCGCTGCGCGTGCTCCGCGCCCGCGACGTCTCCGCGGCGATGGGCATCCAAGCCCTCCTGGTGGCGGGGATGTTCAGCTTCCAGTTCCTGTGCGTGCTCTACCTCCAGAAGGTGCTGCGCCTGGACGAGATACGCACCGGCCTCGCCATCTTCCCGGTCCCGGTCGCGATCGGCGCACTGTCCCTCGGCGCCTCGCCCAAGCTGATCGGCCGCTTCGGGCCCCGCGCCGTGCTCCTGCCGGGACTCGCGCTCATCGCGGCAGGGCTCGCCGCGCTCGGCCGAGTACCGGCGGGCGGGAACTACGCGGTGGACGTGCTGCCCGCGCTGCTGCCGATCGGCCTCGGCTTCGGCCTGGCGATGCCCTCGCTCGCCACGCTCGCGATGTCGGCGTCCACACCTCGGGACTCGGGGATCGCCTCGGGCCTGTTCAACACCATGCAGCAGGTCGGCGGCGCCTTCGGCCTCGCGGTCCTCAGCACGCTCGCCGCCTCGCACACGGACGCCCTGCTGGGCGGCGGAGCGGGCACCGCCTCGGCGCTCACGGCCGGCTACCGGCTCGCCTTCCGAGTCGCCGCCGCCCTCGTCGTAGGAGCGCTCCTCCTCGCCGCGGCCCTGCTGCGGTCGCCCGCGGCGGTACGGCGCCGAGCGGACGAGGAGAAGCCGGTCGCCGTGTAGGGCCGGTCCGACGGTTCGCGGTACGGCCCCAGCGCTACGGCAACGGCGCTACGGCAACGGCGCCGCCCGCCGACCCCGCCCGCAGGCCCCGGCGCCGTCAGGACCGAAGGCCGCGCAGCCCGGCGCGGATCTCGTCGACCAGGATGCCGGGCTGCTCCAGGGCCGCGAAGTGCCCGCCCCGCTCGGCCTCGCCGTAGTGGATCAGGTCGCTGTAGGTGGCCTCGATCCAGGTGCGCGGCAGGAGCGGGATGTCCTTCGGGAAGACGGTCACCGCGACCGGGAGCGTCAGCTTCGGGCCCGCGAAACTGCCCGACCTGTTCTCCCAGTAGATACGTCCGGACGACGCCGCGCTGTTGGTGAGCCAGTACAGCGACACCGCGTCGAGCATGTCGTCCCTGCTCAGGGCGTCCTCGGCGAGCCCGCGGTTGTCGGTCTTGGACTGGAACTTCTCGTAGATCCAGGCCGCCTGGCCCGCGGGCGAGTCCGCCAGGGCGAATCCGACGGTCTGCGGCTTCGTGCCCTGGAGGTGGTTCGACCCGCCGAGGTCGCCGGTGTAGAGGGCGAGGGAGTCCACGGCGTAGCGCTCTTCCGGCGACAGGGTGTCGGGGATGTCCGCGGGGAAGGCGAACGGGGTGGTCAGGTGGATGCCGAGCAGCCCCTCCGGCTGCGTGGCTCCCAGCGCGGTCGTGACGACGGCGCCCCAGTCGCCGCCCTGGGCGGCCCACCGGGTGTAGCCGAGCCGCTTCATCAGCTCCGCCCACGCGCCGGCGATGCGCGCGGCGTTCCAGCCGGTGCCCTCGGGCTTCTGCGAGAAGCCGAACCCGGGCAGCGAGGGGACCACGACGTCGAAGGAGTCGGCGGCGTCCCCGCCGAACGCCACCGGATCGGTCAGCGGGCCGATCAGCTTCAGGAAGTCGATGTTCGAGCCGGGCCATCCGTGGGTGAGGATCAGCGGCATCGCGCCGGGGTTCTCGGACCGCACGTGGAGGAAGTGGATGTCCAGGCCGTCGATCTCGGTGAGGAACTGGGGGTAGCGGTTGAGGTCGGCCTCGAAGCGCCGCCAGTCGTAGCCGCGCTCCCAGTACGCGACCAGGGACCTGGCGTGCTCCACGCGGACCCCCTGCGACCAGTCGTCCACCGTTTCCGGGTCGGGCCACCGCGTCCGGGCCAGCCGCTTCTTCAGGTCGTCGATCTCCGCGTCCGGGATCGAGACGGTGAACGGGCGGACGGGGGCCGAGGTCGGCGGCGTGGGTACGGTCATTGCCTTCATCTCCTGGGCTTCGCAGGACGGGCTTGCGGTACGGGCTTGTGGTACGGGCTCGCAGGTCGAACCCGCAGGTCGGGCCCGCAGTACGGCGCAACTCTTCGTTGCACACCACTGTGCAATCTACGCCGTTGCACACCGGTGTGCAACAATGGACACGTGCCCACCGAGTCCTCCCGCGCCCGCGCGACGCAGCAGACCCGCGACCGCATCCTCGACGTCTCCCTCGACGTGCTGGGGGAGAACCCCGACGCCGGCATGGGCGACATCGCCGCCGCCGCGGGCGTGGTCCGGCGCACCGTCTACGGCCACTTCCCCTCGCGCCTGGACCTGATCCAAACCCTCACGGAACGGGCCGTCACCGAGATGACGGCCGTGCTCACCGAGGTCGACGCCTCCGGGCCGGCGGCGGACGCGGCCTGGGCGGCGTTCGTCGCCCGCCTCTGGCCGGTGGCGCACCGGTACCGCGTGCTGCTCGCGCTGCGCCGCGGCGAGTACGGCGAGGCGATCCACGGCCTGCTCGGTCCGCTCGACGAACTCCTCGCCGCCCTCGTACAACGCGGCCAGGAAGCCGAGGTGTTCGCACGGCACCTGCCCGCCGCCGTGCTGAGCCAGCTCGCCTACGGCGTCGTCTTCGCCGTCGCGGACAGCGACCTGGCGAACGGGACGCTCGGCGCCCGAGCGGCGGCGATTACGAGCCTGCTGATGCTGGGGGTTCCTGAGGCGCGCGCCCTCGCCCTCGCCGACGACCGGCCCTGACCCGCGGCGCGAGCGCCTACCCGCGGCAGCCGCAGCTACTCCGGCAGCCGCACCGTGCGGTAGTCCACGAGGCGGGTGATGTACTGGCCGGCCTGCAGCCAGACGGTCCGCGGGCTGTAGAGGGGGACGGTCTCCACGGCGACGGCGCGCGGGCGGGCGACAGTGGGGACGTGGAGGGCGCCGTGGACGGCGGACAGGTGGAAGCGGCGGGCGCGCACGGCGACGTAGTGGTCGCGCAGGTGCGGGCAGAGCCGTACGGCCTTGCGGGCGCACGGGGTGCAGACCGGCGGGTGCGGGGACTCGATCGGCGCGGGCCAGGGCTCGCGTTCGTACTCCGCGCGGCCCATCAGCCACAGCACGCCGTCGCGGTCGCGGTCGGCCGGCCCGCCGCACACCTGGCACAGCGCGCGCAGCATCGTACGGCGCTGCCGCAGGCTGTGCACCCGGCCGTACTCCGGCGCCCCGACCCCCGGGCTCGCCCCGATCCGGCGCCACAGGATGCCGAAACGGTCCCGGTCCAGCGGGTGTTCGTCCGCGTACCCGAGCCGCCCGCGCCGCACCACGAGCGCGGCCGGCTGCTCCGCCTCCGACGACCACGCGGTGATGTACGGCACCACCCCGCGCAACGGAAAGGAGCCGAGCGGACGGGTCGGCAGGGCATGGGGTGGTACGGCACGGGTCGGTACGGCATGACTCGGTACGGCAGGGGTCGGTGCCATGGAACGAACTCCTCGCGGCGCGAATTCTGCTGGGCCCACCACATTGCCGCCCCGCCTAATTCCGTGCCATGGAAAGGCTGTCACCAAATCCCCCGTGTGGACAGCCGATTGACGATACGTTCGAGCAATGGAACTCCATGACGAGGACACCGCTGCCACCCCGCGCGCGATGCTCGGCCGTCGACTCCGCCGCCTACGGGAGGCGTCCGGCCTTTCCCAACGGGCGCTGGCGAACGTCGTCGGCTATCCCCACACGTACATCAGCCGAGTCGAACGCGGCGAGCAGTTGCCCTCGGAGGCCCTCGCGGAAGCGTTCGACACGTATTTCCGTTCCGACGGCCTCATCACGGAGCTGCTCGCCATGGCCCAGGACAGCCTGATCGCGGACTACAGCAGGAAGATCGTCGCGAAGGAGGGCGACGCCATACGTATCCAGGTCTTCACGAGCAGCATCGTGCCCGGGCTGTTGCAGACCGAGGAGTACGTGCGCGAGTCGTTCAAGGTCGGCCTGTCCGGTGAGACGCTGCCCGAACTGGACGCCAGGGTCGAGGTGCGCAAGAACCGGGCCGGTGTGCTCGGGAAGCCCGAACCGCCGCTGTATTGGGCCATCATGGACGAGGCGGCGCTCAACCGGGGAAGCGCCAGCAGCGAGGTGATGGCGCGGCAGTTGGAGCACCTGCTGGCGATGGCGGAGCGGCCGAACATCACGGTGCAGGTGCTGCCTTTTTCGCGAGGTTTCCACCCAATGATGGGTGGTAGCCTGACGCTGCTGACCCTACGGGATGGCAGCACCGTAGCGCTGGTGGAGAGCTTCGCTTCCGGGAGCGGCGTCGAGTCACCGAGTCGGGTGGTGGGACTCGTCCAGCGTTTCGACGTGGTCCGCTCGCAAGCCCTGCCGGTAAGTGAATCCCTCGACGTGATCCGCCGCTACCTGAAAGGGTACGCCGAATGACCCTTCTTCCCATATCCGACGCGTCCACGATTAGTTCGTGGCGCAAGTCCTCGTACAGCGGGTCGGAAAACGCCGACTGCGTCGAGTTCGCGCAAATCGCAGATCTTGTCGCTACGCGCGACAGCAAGAACCCGAACGGCCCGGCCCTGGTGTTCACCCAGGACGCGTGGGCCTCGTTCGTGGGCGCCGTCGCTTCGGGTGCATTCGACAACGCGTAGTTTCGCGGAGTGACGGACAAGGGTGCCCTGTTCGGCGCGGACGGGGCACCGCGTGGAATTCGGAAGGGGACGCGGGGGGATGGGGTTCGTGTGGGAATGGCCCGTGCTGGAGGGGGAGTTGGTGCGGCTGGAGCCGTTGGGGCACCAGCACGTCCCGGATCTGGCCGTGGCCGCGGAGGAGGACCGCTCGTCGTACGGTTTCACCTGGGTGCCCAGGGCCGATGAGGCCGGGCGTTACGTCGACGAGCAACTCGCCCGCGCCGCGTCCGGACGGCTCGCGCCGTACGCGCAGGTGCTCAGGTCCACCGGGCGCGCGGTGGGCGCGACCTCCTTCTGGGACCCGCGCTTCGCGCTGACCACGGACGCGCTCTCCGCGGTCGAGATCGGGTTCACCTGGCTGGCGGGCTCCGCGCAGGGCACCGGCGTCAACACCGAGGCCAAGTACCTGCTGTTCCGGCACGCGTTCGAGGTCTGGCACGTGGCGCGGGTGGACCTCAAGACCGATGCCCGCAACCTCCGTTCACGCGCCGCCATCGAAGCCGTCGGCGCCACCTTCGAGGGCGTACTCCGCAACTGGTCCCGTTCCTGGGCCCCCGGCGAGGACGGACAGCTCCGCGACTCGGCGATCTTCTCCATCACCGCCCAGGAGTGGCCCGCCCGCCGCACCCGCCTGGAGTCCCGCCTCCCCTCCCCCCGCTGACCGCCCCTCGGAGAACGGGCCGACGCGGCGGAGTCGGGCTCAGGCGTTGGCGTGGATGCCCAGGCCGCCGGAGATGGTGAGGTTGTCGCCGGTGAGGTAGGCGGCGGCGTCGGATGCGAGGAAGGCGACGGCTTCGGCGATGTCCGCGGGGGTGCCGGCGCGGCCGAGGGGGATGTCGCGGGCCCAGGCGTCGATCATCTCGCGGGGGACGCCCATCTTGGCGTAGGCGGGGGTGTCGATCAGGCCGGGGCTGACGGCGTTGACGCGGATGCGGCGGGGGGCGAGTTCGAGGGCGACGGACCGCATGAGGGGGAGCAGGGCGCCCTTGGCGGCGGTCACGGCGGCGCCGACCCCTTCGCCGGCGCCCACGGTGAAGACCACCGAGGCGCCCTCGTTGAGGAGGGGGAGCGCCTTTTGCAGGGTGAAGAAGGTGCCCTTGACGTTGGTGTCGAAGAGGGCGTCGAAGGCCTCCTCGTCGGTCGACTCGATCGGGCCCGGGCGGGAGATGCCCGCGTTGAGGAAGAGCAGGTCGAGGGAGCCGAGGTCGCGGCGCGCCTGGTCCAGCGCGTGGTCGATGTCGGGCAGGGAGCGTGCGTCGGCCCGGACGGCGGTGATGCCCGGGGGGAGGCCCGCGTCGGCGACGTTGCTGAGGCCGGTGACCATGACGCGGTAGCCGCGGGAGTGGAGCAGTTCGGCGGTCGCCTTGCCGATGCCGCTGGTTCCGCCGGTGATGAAGGCCGCGGGTGCGGGCATGATGCGCTCCTTTTGCGTACGGGTTTTGCGTACGGGTGTGGTGGACGGGCGCGGTGCGCCTGTGTGGCAGCGTACGTCAGTCTGGCAGCGACTGCCAAACCTCTGGTGACTGCCGACGTGGCAGTGCTGGGCTAGGCTGGTGCCATGACGAAGGAGGGCCCGGCGGCGACGGGCGCACCGGCCACGCTGTGGGACCGCACGCGGCAGTTGGCGTCCCAGGAGATCCTCGAGACGGCGCTGCGGCTGTTCACCGAGCAGGGGTATGACGAGACGACCATCGCCCAGATCGCCCGCGAGGCCGGCGTCTCCCAGCGCACCCTCTTCCGCTACTTCGGCACCAAGGAGGACCTGCTCGGCGGCGGCCAGGAGCGGTTCGGGCAGGTCCTGACGGCCGCGGTCGGCGCGCAGCCCGCCGACGCCGACGCCTGGGAGGTCCTGCGCGCGGGGATCGCCGCCCTCCTGGCGCTGCACGACAGCCGGGAACAGGCTCTGCGGCGCTTCCGCCTGCTGCACAACACGGCGTCGCTGCGCGCCGGCTGGCTCGAAAAGGGGCTGCGGTTCCAGGAGGACCTGCTGCCCCTCATCGAGCCCCGGATGGGCGCCGGCAACAAGGGCGCCAAGGCCCGCGCGGTGATCGCCACGGCCTTCGCCTGCCTGGACGCCGCCTCGATGGCCTGGGTCGCCGACAACGGCCGCGGCGACATCATCGACCTCTACGACGAATGCCTGACCGCCGTCCGCACCTGACGCGGGTGCAGGGCGGCAGCGGAGTCAGGGCCGGTCGGGGTCGGGGTCGAGGTCTGGGTCAGGGCCCGGTCAGGGCTGGGCCGGGGTGAGGCCGGCGGCGGTGAGGCCGGCGAGGACGGCCTCACCGAGGGTGTGGACCGCGGACTGCGGCCGGACCATGACGGTGAACTCGCGGATGCGGCCCGCGTCGTCGAGGTGGATGAGGTCGATCCCGTTGATGTCACGCCCGTTGATCGTGGCGCGGAAGAGCAGCACCGCGGCCGGGGTGTCTCCGTCGTCGGTGAGGGTGAGGGCGGAGCCGTCGAGCCGGCCGACGTACCGGAAGTCCTCGAACGTCCGCAGCAGGACCCCGAGCAGGCCCAGCACCTGGTCGCGGCCCTCGAAGGGGCGGAACTTCACCGGGCTGTAGAGCCGCACGTCCTCGGTGAACAGGTCGGTCATCGCCCCGAGGTCGCGCTGCTCGACGGCGGTACGGAAACGGTCCACTGCGGTGTCGGTCGACGTCATGGCGGCGGCGCTCCTGGTCCTGGGGTCCCTGGCGGGGGGTACTCAGCGGGGAGTACTCATCGGATCGAGCACGCATCGGATCGCGTACTCGCGGTCCTGAGTAGGATGCGGCACGGCCGTCGGCCGCGTCGACCCCGAGCGCCCACCGCCCCTGCCCCCCGCCCCCGGCGCCACACACCCGCGGCTTCGCGCCCGCCCGCCCCGGCTCGGTACGATTCAGCGCAGCGGCGGCGGACGACCCGCCCGCGCCCGTAAGCGACAAGTCAGGAGCAGACCGGTGTCAGACCTCCGTGTGGTCATCAGACGCGATTCCGCCGAACCGGAAGAGCGGTTGGTCACGACGGGCACGACCGCGGCCGATCTGTTCGAGGGCGAGCGCTCCGTGGTCGCCGCCCGCGTCGGCGGCGTGCTCAAGGACCTCGCGTACCCGCTCGCGGACGGCGACGAGGTCGAGGCCGTGGAGATCACCAGCCCCGACGGGCTGAACATCCTGCGGCACTCCACCGCGCACGTGATGGCGCAGGCCGTGCAGGACCTCTTCCCGCTGGCCAAGCTCGGCATCGGCCCGCCGATCAAGGACGGCTTCTACTACGACTTCGACGTCCCGCAGCCCTTCACCCCCGATGACCTCAAGGCCATCGAGAAGCGGATGCAGGAGATCCAGAAGCGCGGCCAGCGCTTCTCCCGGCGCGCGGTCACCGACGACGCCGCCCGCGAGGAGCTGTCCGACGAGCCGTACAAGCTGGAGCTGATCGGGCTCAAGGGCGCCGCGGCCGGCGCCGACGACGGCGCGGACGTCGAGGTGGGCGGCGGCGAGCTGACCATCTACGACAACCTCGACGCGAAGACCGGCGAGCTGTGCTGGAAGGACCTGTGCCGCGGCCCGCACCTGCCCACCACCCGCGCCATCCCGGCCTTCAAGCTGATGCGCAACGCCGCCGCGTACTGGCGCGGCAGCGAGAAGAACCCGCAGCTCCAGCGGATCTACGGCACCGCGTGGCCCACGAAGGAAGAGCTGAAGGCCCACCTCGACTTCCTCGCCGAGGCCGAGAAGCGCGACCACCGCAAGCTCGGCGCCGAACTCGACCTGTTCTCCTTCCCCGACGAGCTGGGCTCGGGCCTGGCGGTCTTCCACCCCAAGGGCGGGGTGATCCGCAAGGAGATGGAGGAGTACTCGCGCCGCCGCCACGAGGAGGCGGGGTACGAGTTCGTCAACACCCCGCACATCACCAAGGCGAAGCTCTACGAGACCTCCGGCCACCTGCCGCACTACGCCGAGGGCATGTTCCCCCCCATGGAGTTCGAGGGGCAGGACTACTACCTCAAGGCCATGAACTGCCCGATGCACAACCTGATCTTCGACGCCCGCGGCCGGTCCTACCGCGAACTGCCGCTGCGGCTGTTCGAGTTCGGCACCGTGTACCGGTACGAGAAGTCCGGCGTCGTGCACGGCCTGACCCGCGCCCGCGGCTTCACCCAGGATGACTCGCACATCTACTGCACCAAGGAGCAGGTGCCCGACGAACTGGACTCGCTGCTCACCTTCGTGCTGAACCTGCTGCGGGACTACGGTCTGAGCGACTTCTACCTGGAGCTGTCCACCCGCGGCGACTCCGAGAAGTTCATCGGCACCGACGAGGAGTGGGCCGAGGCCACCGAGCAGCTGCGGCTGGCCGCCGGCAAGCAGGGCCTGGAACTGGTGATGGACCCGGGCGGCGCCGCCTTCTACGGCCCGAAGATCTCCGTCCAGGCGCGCGACGCGATCGGCCGGACCTGGCAGATGTCCACGATCCAGGTCGACTTCCAGCAGCCGGCCCGCTTCAAGCTGGAGTACACCGCGGCCGACGGCACCCGGCAGCAGCCGGTGATGATCCACCGGGCGCTCTTCGGCTCCATCGAGCGGTTCTTCGCGGTGCTGCTGGAGCACTACGCGGGTGCCTTCCCGGCCTGGCTCGCCCCCGTCCAGGCGGTCGGCATCCCGGTCGGCGACGCCCACGTGCCCTACCTCCAGGAGTTCGCGGCCGACGCCAAGCGCAAGGGGCTGCGGGTGGAGGTCGACGCCTCCTCCGACCGGATGCAGAAGAAGATCAGGACCTGGCAGCGGCAGAAGCCGCCGTTCATGATCATCGTCGGCGACGACGACATGTCCCAGGGCACGGTCTCCTTCCGCTACCGCGACGGCTCGCAGGAGAACAACATCCCGCGCGAGGACGCGCTCGCGAAGCTCGTGGACGTCGTGGAGCGCCGCGTGCAGGTCTGAGCCGCTCAACCCGTACCCCGTCCCCCGGCCCGCCGACACCACGTCAGCGGGCCGGGGGCCGTTCGTCCTCCCGCGCGAAGACCTGGAACAGCCAGGACGAGAACGCGCCCGTCACCGCGCCCAGCAGCGCCACACCGCACACCATCAGCCCCACCGCCACGGTCCGGCCCAGCGCCGTCACGGGGGTGACGTCCCCGTAGCCGACGGTGGTGATGGTCGAGCACATCCACCACACCGCGTCGCCGAAGGTACGGATCGTCGCGCCGTGCGCGCCCCGCTCCGCCTGGTAGACCGCGAGCGCCGCCGAGAAGCCCAGCAGCGCCGCGGTGATCCCGGTGTAGGCGATCACCCGCCCGTACAGGCTCAGCTTCGGCACGTCCCGGCGCTGCTGCACCGCCTGGTAGGTGTCCACGAAACGCAGCGGGCGCAGCAGCGGCAGCACCAGCACGGCGGTGTCCAGCAGGTGGTGGCGCAGATGCGCGAGCAGCGAGGCGTACGGGCCCAGCCGCCAGCGCACCACGTAGTCGACGAGGAACACCGCCCAGGCCCCGTACACCACCCCGAGGCACACCTCGTGCCCCGCCGTAGGCATGCCGCGGGCCAGCACGTGCACGGCGTACGCGGTCAGGAAGAGCAGCGCCACCGCGAAGAGGGGCAGCTCGCTGCGGTCCTCCCAGCGGGTCAGGCGGGGGTCGGCGGCCATTCCGCCAGGATCGCGGGCGGCGATGCGCCCCGGCCCCGGCGACACGCGGACCAGGGGGTTGGCCATATGCTGAACGGCATGACGAGTGAGCCGGAGCAGCGGGGCGGGGCGGGGGGTCCGGACGCGTTCCAGCGGCTGTGGACTCCGCACCGGATGGCGTACATCCAGGGCGAGAACAAGCCGAGCGGGCCCGACGCGGGGGACGGGTGCCCCTTCTGCGTGATCCCGTCGAAGACCGACGAGGACGGGCTGGTCGTCGCGCGCGGGGAGCGGGCGTACGCGGTGCTCAACCTCTACCCGTACAACAGCGGGCACCTCATGCTCGTGCCCTACCGGCACGTCGCGGACTACACCGAGCTGGACGAGGGCGAGACGGCGGAGGTCGCGCGGCTGACGAAGCAGGCGATGACGGCGCTGCGCGCCGCGTCCGGGGCGCAGGGGTTCAACATCGGGATGAACCAGGGGGGCGTGGCCGGGGCCGGCATCGCGGCGCATCTGCACCAGCACGTGGTGCCCCGCTGGGGCGGCGACGTGAACTTCATGCCGGTCGTCGGCAACACGAAGGTGCTGCCGCAGCTTCTCGCGGACACCCGCAAGCTTCTGGCTGACGCCTGGCCGCACTGACCCTCCGGGGTGGGTGGTTCTGTCGGCTCCGGGACCACCTGCCGGTGGGGGCTGGTCGCGCAGTTCCCCGCGCCCCTGTATGTGCTCGGGTTCGTCCGGGGCGAGCCCGCGTGGTGGCCGCACTTATCAAGGGGCGCGGGGAACGGCGCGACAAGCCACAGCGGACCGCAAGGTCCCGTAACTCCGCGGACGGGGCACCCCGGAGGGTCCCGTTAGGCGTCGTACGCGTCCGCCTTCTTTGGTTCGACGGACTGGACCATGCCGCTGAGGGCCATGGAGCGGCTGGTGAACTGGGAGACGTCGACCCCGTTCTCGTCCATGACCTGGATCGCGGCGGCGTGGACGGCGCGGACGACGGGGGTGACGGCGCGCAGCGCGTCGTCGGCCATGAAGCGGTGCTGCCAGGGCTGGTCGGCCCAGGTGTGGCGCAGCCCGAACGGCTCGGGGAGCTTCAGGGAGCCGCCGAGGTGGTCGAGGATCGCCGGGAAGCGGGTGAAGGGGGCGCGGGCGGTGAGCCGGACGACCTCGCCGGCGGTGACGACCGGGAGCGAGATGGTCCTGGTCTCCCAGAACTTCACCTGCTTGCTGACCGTCTTGGTCGGCGCCGACGGCTTGGAGGTGAACAGCCCCTTGATCGGGCCGAGCGCGTAGCCGGTGATCTCGACCCGGAGGGTCTGCGCGAGCACCGTGACGGTGACCATGACGGTCAGTACCAGGTTGCCGTCCCACAGCACGAACTGGATGCCGAGGTAGTGCCGGTTGCCCTTGCCGAACTGCTGGGTGTTGCAGATCCGCTGCACCTCGAAGTCCTTGACGGTGTACGCCTCGACCTCGGTGCCGGTGGGCCGGGAGATGCTGCCGGCGCCCGCGCTGATCGGCGCCACCACCCAGTGCCGTATCGACGGCTTCGGGAAGCCGCCGGTGTGCAGGGGACCGCGCTCCAGCATCCGCAGCCGGTCGTGGATCGCCCGCACCACGTCCCAGCTGCGGAACGGGTTGATCTCCTTCATGTCCTCGCGGGGGACCAGCTCCTCGGCCATCTGCCAGTTGCACCAGCGGGTGCCCATGCCGAGTATCCCCTTGGGGCCGGCGTAGAAGACCACGTTGCTGTTCTGCTCGGCGGACAGCTTCGCCAGGCTCTGCCGCAGCGACTCCGCCCGCAGCTGGTTGGGGTTGCGCGGCACCGCCTCGGGGATCTTCGCACCGACCCCGGAGCCGCCGGCCAGGTCGCCCCAGCGGGCCCGCAGGTCCTTCGCGGTGCGCTCGCACATCCGGCGGGCGAGGAACCAGCCGATCACCGGCACGATCATCATCACGCGGAGGTACTGCTGCCAGAACCCGCTGAGCGGCGGCCTGATCGCCAGCAGCACGGCCAGCAGCGCGGCGACCGCGAGCACCGCGCCGCCCAGCGCGCCGGCCCGCTTGCCCTTCGCCTTCAAAGTGGCCAGCGACCTGCGCAGCTGGAACGCGCCCAGCCACAGCAGGGTGCCCGGCAGGAACAGCACCCCGCACACGCCCATCACGATGCTGAGCTTGTCGTCGCGCTCCTGCCTGATCCGGCTGGCCGCGAGGCAGTGCTCGACGACGGTCTGCGGCTCGATGCCGAAGGACTGGACCAGTTCGCCGCGCGCCGCGCCGAGCATCCTGACCTGCACGGCCCGGGCGAAGGCCTCACCGAGGTTCGGTTCGAACAGCGACAGCCGCGGCGGTGTCACCTTCGCGCCGTCGCTGATCTCGATCAGGGCCGCCATCGAGGAGTCCCGGTACGCCGCCGAGGCGAGCGCCTGGGTCGCCGCGGTCTCGCCATCGGTGCCCAGGAGCGGGACCTGCGCCCCCGGGCTGAAGTCGAACCCGTCTGTCACCGCAGCCCCCACTCGCCATCCGACCGCACCCTGCGCGCCAACCGGCTCCGACCGGCCCATTCCCCGTAACAGGCCGCATCACACGTTCGGAGCAGTCACCACATTACCGGCGGGGCGTCACCTCGCGCGCGCCGTCTGCTGTTCCGGCTGGTCCAAGTGGTGCATTTTCGCCGCGAGTTGCGCCGGCATCGGCTCATGGCGGGCGTAGTGGCGGCTGAACCGGCCGGTGCCGTGCGACAGCGACCGCAGCTCCACCGCGTACCGGCCGATCTCGATCTCGGGCACCTCCGCACGCACCAACGACCGCCCCGTACCGTCCGGTTCCGAGCCCAGCACGCGGCCGCGCCGCGCGGACAGGTCGCCCATCACCGGACCCACGTAGGCGTCCGGCACCGACACCCCGACCTCGTCGACCGGTTCCAGCAGCTGGATCGGGCACCCGGCGGCGGCCTCGCGCAGCGCCAGCGCGCCCGCGGTCTGGAAGGCGGCGTCGGAGGAGTCCACCGAGTGCGCCTTGCCGTCGAAGAGCGTGACCCGCACGTCGACCAGCGGGAAGCCGGCGGTGACCCCGCGCTCGGCCTGCGCGCGGACGCCCTTCTCCACCGACGGCACGAACTGGCGCGGCACCGCCCCGCCCACCACCTTGTCGACGAACTCCAGCCCCGAACCCACCGGCAGCGGCTCCACCTCGATCTCGCAGATCGCGAACTGGCCGTGCCCGCCGGACTGCTTGACGTGCCGGCCGCGGGCACTGGCGGCCCGCCCGAAGGTCTCCCGCAGCGGCACCCGGTGCGCCACCGCGTCCACCCGCACCCCGTAGTGGCCGCGCAGCCGCTCCAACGCCACCTCGGCGTGCGCCTCGCCCATGCACCACAGCACCACCTGGTGGGTGTCCGGGTTCTGCTCCAGCCGCATCGTCGGGTCCTCCGCGACCAGCCGGGCCAGCCCCTGGGAGAGCTTGTCCTCGTCGGAGTCGGCGTGCGCCTCGATCGCCACCGGCAGCAGCGGGTCGGGCAGCTGCCAGGGCGCCATCAGCAGCGGGTCGTCCGGGTCGGAGAGCGTGTCCCCGGTCTCCGCCCGCGTCAGCCGCGCCACGCACACCAGGTCGCCGGCGGCCGCCGACGGCACCGGGCGCTGCTGCCGCCCGAACGGCGACGACAGCGCGCCCACCCGCTCGTCCACGTCGTGGTCCTCATGGCCGCGGTCGCCCAGGCCGTGCCCGGAGACGTGCACGGCCGCGTCGGGCCGCAGCGTGCCGGAGAAGACCCGCACCAGGCTGAGCCGGCCCACGTACGGGTCGGAGGTCGTCTTGACCACCTCGGCGGCCAGCGGCCCGTCCGGGTCGCAGGCCAGCGGCGGGCGGGGACGGCCGGCCGGGTCGGTGACCGGCGGGACGGCGCGCTCCGGCGGGGTGGGGAAGCCCCGGGTGACCAGGTCGAGGAGTTCCACGGTGCCCAGGCCCTGCCGGGCGCCGCCGGCGGCGGGCGCGGCGGCCAGCACCGGGTGGAAGGTGCCGCGGGCCACGGCCCGCTCCAGGTCCGCGATCAGGGTGCCGACGTCGATGTCCTCACCGCCGAGGTAGCGGTCCATCAGCGTCTCGTCCTCGCTCTCGGCGATGATCCCCTCGATCAGCCGGTCGCGGGCCCGCGCCATCCGCTCGGCCTGCGCCGGGTCCGGGTCGGCCTCGACCCGCTCGCCGCCGGAGTAGTCGTGGACGCGGCCGGTCAGCAGCCCGGCCAGGCCGGTGACCGGGGCGTGCCCGTCGGGGCCCGCCGGGCCGTGCACCGGCAGGTACAGCGGCAGCAGCGCGTCCGGGTCGTCGCCGCCCAGCTCGCTCGCGCACCGCGCGGCGGTCTCCTCGAACCCGGCCCGCGCCGACTCCAGGTGCGTGACCACCACCGCGCGCGGCATGCCGACCGCGGCGCACTCCTCCCACACCATCCGGGTCGCGCCGCCGACGCCCTCGCCGTCCTGCGCCGCCGAGACGACGAAGAGGGCCGCGTCCGCCGCGCGCAGACCGGCCCTCAGCTCCCCGACGAAGTCGGCGTACCCGGGGGTGTCCAGGACGTTGATCCGGACCCCCTCCCACTCCACCGGCACCAGGGAGAGCTGGACGGAGCGCTGCCGGCGCTGCTCGATCTCGTCGTGGTCGGAGAGCGACCCGCCGTCCTCCACCCGCCCGGCCCGGCCGACCGCCCCCGTCGCCAGGGCCAGCGCCTCCACCAGGGTGGTCTTGCCCGCGCCGCTGTGGCCGACCAGCACCACATTGCGCACCTGCCGCGGGCGGCTCCCGCCGGGAGCCGCCGCCGCTACGCCTCCCGCGGCCCCAGGCGCCGCGTCCTTCCTACCGCCACCGCTCATGCGTCCCGCCTCCCGAGGTTCACTCCGCGGGTGCGTACAGTTCCCCTTCGACGGTACGCCCGTCCGGGCACCAGGGGACCTGTCTGGCTACGATGGGCCATCCGGCGGCCGTTTTGGCCGCCGCGTGCGGGGACTGTCGAGCAGCCCGTCCCCGTTCCGAACTCCACCGACCTGTCGGGAAGGCCATGCTGAACAAGTACGCGCGTGCGTTCTTCACGCGTGTTCTCACGCCGTTCGCCGGATTCCTCCTGCGCAAGGGGGTGTCGCCGGACACGGTGACCCTGATCGGCACCGCGGGTGTCGTCGCCGGCGCACTGGCCTTCTACCCCAGGGGCGAGTTCTTCTGGGGCACCGTCGTCATCACCCTGTTCGTCTTCTCGGACCTGGTCGACGGCAACATGGCCCGCCAGGCGGGCCGCTCCAGCCGCTGGGGCGCGTTCCTGGACTCCACCCTGGACCGGGTCGCCGACGGCGCCGTCTTCGGCGGCCTGGCGCTCTGGTACGCCGGCGGCGGCGACAACCTCGTGCTGTGCGCGGTCACCATCTTCTGCCTCGCCAGCGGCCAGGTGGTCTCCTACACCAAGGCGCGCGGCGAGGCGATCGGCCTGAAGGTCGCGGTCAACGGCCTGGTCGAGCGCTCCGAGCGGCTCGTCATCACCCTGGTGCTGTGCGGCTTCGCCGGCTTCCACCGCACCTTCGGGGTGCCCGGCATCCAGTGGGTGCTGCCGATCGCCCTGTGGGTCGTCGCCGTCGGCAGCCTGGTCACGCTGATCCAGCGGGTCGTCACCGTGCACCGCGAGGCCGCGGAGGCCGATGCCGCCGAGGCGGAGAAGCGGGCGGTCAGCCAGGGGAGCAGCGTGTGAAGGAGCGCCTCACCGACGGCCTGTACGGGCTCGGCTGGAGCGCGGTGAAGACCCTGCCGGAGCCGGCGGCACGCGCGCTCGGCCGGACCGTCGCCGACGCCGCGTGGCGGCAGCGCGGCAAGGGCGTGCAGCGGCTGGAGGCGAACCTCGCCCGCGTGGTGCCCGGCGCCGGCCCGGAGCGGCTGCGCGCGCTGTCCCGCCAGGGCATGCGCTCCTACCTGCGGTACTGGATGGAGTCCTTCCGGCTGCCGGCCTGGAGCAAGGACCGCATCCGCACCGGCTTCGCCCCGCAGGACGTGCACTGGCTCACCGACGGGCTCGCCGCCGGGCGCGGAGTCATCCTCGCCCTGCCGCACATGGGCAACTACGACCTCGCCGGCGCCTGGGTCACCACCAAGCTGGAGACCCCGTTCACCACCGTCGCCGAACGGCTCAAGCCCGAGACCCTCTACGACCGGTTCGTCGCCTACCGCGAGGGCCTGGGCATGGAGGTCCTGCCGCACACCGGCGGCGCCGCGTTCGGCACCCTGGCGCGGCGGCTGCGCGCGGGCGGCCTGGTCTGCCTCGTCGCCGACCGGGACCTGTCCAAGAGCGGGGTCGAGGTCGACTTCTTCGGCGAGAAGACCCGGATGCCCGCCGGGCCGGCGATGCTCGCCCAGCAGACCGGCGCGCTGCTGCTGCCGGTCACCCTCTGGTACGACCAGTCGCCGGTCATGCAGGGCAAGGTGCACCCGCCGGTCGAGGTCCCGGCCGACGGCGACCGGGCGAGCCGCACCGCGGTGATGACCCAGGTGCTGGCGAACACCTACGAGTCCGGGATCGCCGAGCACCCCCAGGACTGGCACATGCTGCAACGGCTCTGGCTGAGCGACCTGCCGCAGCGCGCCGCCGTCGAACCCGCTGCCGAGCCCGCTGCCGGGACGGTCACCGTCGAGACGGCCGCGGCCACCGCCACCGACCCGGCCGTCGCCGCGCCGGACGAGAGCCCCGGGACGGAGCGGCCTTGAGGATCGGGATCGTCTGCCCGTACTCCTGGGACGTCCCAGGCGGCGTCCAGTTCCACATCCGCGACCTCGCCGAGCACCTGATCACGCTCGGGCACCACGTGTCCGTGCTGGCCCCGGCCGACGACGAGACGCCGCTGCCGCCGTACGCGGTCTCCGCCGGCCGCGCGGTGCCCGTGCCGTACAACGGCTCCGTGGCGCGGCTGAACTTCGGCTTCCTGTCGGCCGCACGGGTCCGGCGCTGGCTGCACGACGGCGGGTTCGACGTCATCCACATCCACGAACCCACCTCGCCCTCGCTCGGGCTGCTCGCCTGCTGGGCCGCCCGCGGCCCGATCGTGGCGACCTTCCACACCTCCAACCCCCGCTCGCGCGCCATGATCGCGGCCTACCCGATCCTCCAGCCCGCGCTGGAGAAGATCAGCGCGCGGATCGCGGTCAGCGAGTACGCCCGCCGCACCCTGGTCGAGCACCTCGGCGGCGACGCGGTCGTCATCCCCAACGGCGTCGACGTCGGCTTCTTCGCCGCCGCGCGGCCCCGGCCCGACTGGCAGGGCGACACCATCGGGTTCATCGGGCGGATCGACGAGCCCCGCAAGGGGCTCCAGGTCCTGATGCGGGCGCTGCCCGGGATCATCGAGCGCCGCCCCGGCGCCCGCCTCCTGGTGGCCGGGCGCGGCGACCAGCGCGAGGCCCTGGAGCCGCTGCCGCCCGAACTCCACGGCCACGTCGAGTTCCTGGGGATGGTCAGCGACGAGGACAAGGCGCGGCTGCTGCGCAGCGTCGACCTGTACGTGGCGCCCAACCTCGGCGGCGAGAGCTTCGGGATCATCCTCGTCGAGGCGATGTCCGCGGGCGCGGTGGTCCTCGCCACCGACCTCGACGCCTTCGCGCAGGTGCTCGGACAGGGCAGCGCGGGCGAACTGTTCCCCAACGGCGACGCCGCCGCGCTGGCGGACGCCGCGGTACGCCTCCTCGGGGACGACGCCCGCCGCGAAGAGCTGCGCGGCCGCGCCTCGGCGCACGTACGGCGCTTCGACTGGTCCGTGGTCGCCGCGGAGATCCTCTCGGTCTACGAAACGGTCACGGTCGGCACGGAGTCCGTCCACCCCGACCGCCCGGGCTTCCCCGCCACCTGACCGCCCGCCGCACGGCGCCGTCGCGGCGGATCGCGGCCGCCCGGGGGGAATAGGGTGCCGCGGTGACCACCGTGATTTGCGTCGTAGCCGCACTGATCCTGCTCGGGCTCTACCTCAGCTGGACCGCGGGCCGCCTGGACCGCCTGCACGCCAGGATCGACGCGGCCCGCGCCGCGCTCGACGCGCAACTGCTGCGCCGCGCCTCGGTCGCGCAGGAACTGGCGACCGCGGGCGTCCTGGACCCGGCCGCCTCCATCGTGCTGTACGAGGCCGCGCACGCGGCCCGCCAGGCCGAGCCGGACGGGCGGGAGGTCGCCGAGAGCGAACTGAGCCAGGCGCTGCGCGCGGTGTTCGCCGAGCCGGACACGCTCGCGGCGGTCCAGGCGGCGCCCGGGGGCGCCGAGGCGGTCGGCGAGCTGACCCGCTCGGTGCGCCGCGTGCCGATGGCCCGGCGCTTCCACAACGACGCGGTGCGCGCCGCGCGCGCCCTGCGCCGCCACCGCGTGGTGCGCTGGCTGCGACTGGCCGGCCACGCCCCGTTCCCGCTCGCCTTCGAGATGGACGACGAGCCGCCGGTCCTGCTCACCGCGGAGGGCGCCACCACCGCATAGGAGCATCCGCGGGAGCCACCTGCGCCGAATTGGCCCTTTTCGGTGGTCCACGCGCCGCCGGACGATGGATGCACAAGCCATCCACAGCCTGGAGTGAGGTCACCTTGTCCACCGCTTCCCCGTCCTCCGCAGCGTCCCCCGAGACCGGCACCGCGCGCGTCAAGCGCGGCATGGCCGAGCAGCTCAAGGGCGGTGTGATCATGGACGTCGTCACGCCCGAGCAGGCGCGGATCGCCGAGGACGCCGGCGCGGTCGCCGTCATGGCGCTGGAGCGGGTGCCCGCCGACATCCGCAAGGACGGCGGCGTGGCCCGCATGTCGGACCCGGACATGATCGACGGCATCATCAGCGCCGTGTCGATCCCGGTGATGGCCAAGTCCCGGATCGGCCACTTCGTCGAGGCCCAGGTGCTCCAGTCGCTCGGCGTGGACTACATCGACGAGTCGGAGGTGCTCACCCCGGCCGACGAGGTCAACCACTCCGACAAGTGGGCGTTCACCACCCCGTTCGTGTGCGGCGCCACCAACCTCGGTGAGGCGCTGCGCCGGATCGCCGAGGGCGCGGCGATGATCCGCTCCAAGGGCGAGGCCGGCACCGGCAACGTCGTCGAGGCCGTCCGCCACCTGCGGCAGATCAAGGGCGAGATATCCCGGCTGCGCGGCCTGGACCACAACGAACTGTTCGCCGCCGCCAAGGAGCTGCGCGCGCCCTACGAGCTGGTCCGCGAGGTCGCCGAGCTCGGCAAGCTGCCGGTCGTGCTCTTCTCCGCCGGCGGTGTGGCCACCCCCGCCGACGCGGCGCTGATGCGCCAGCTCGGCGCCGAGGGCGTCTTCGTGGGCTCGGGCATCTTCAAGTCCGGCGACCCGGCCAAGCGCGCCGCGGCCATCGTCCGCGCCACCACCTTCTTCGACGACCCGAAGGTCATCGCGGACTCCTCCCGCAACCTCGGCGAGGCGATGGTCGGCATCAACATCGACACGCTGCCGGAGTCCGAGCACTACGCGAACCGCGGCTGGTAAGGCGACGATGACGAGCTCTCCCACCATCGGCGTCCTGGCCCTCCAGGGCGACGTCCGGGAGCACCTGGCGGCCCTGGCCGCGACGGACGCCGCGGCCACGGCGGTCCGGCGCCCGGAGGAACTGGCCGGGCTGGACGGCCTGGTGATACCCGGCGGCGAGTCCACCACCATCTCCAAGCTCGCCGCGCTCTTCGGGCTCACCGAGCCGCTGCGGGACGCGATCCGCGGCGGACTGCCGGTCTACGGCACCTGCGCCGGGCTGATCATGCTCGCCGACAAGATCCTGGACCCCAGGTCCGGGCAGGAGACGTTCGGCGGCATCGACATGATCGTGCGCCGCAACGCCTTCGGCCGGCAGAACGAGTCCTTCGAGGCGTTCGTCGACGTGCGGGGCGTGCCCGGCGGACCGGTCGAGGGCGTCTTCATCCGCGCGCCGTGGGTGGAGTCGGTCGGCGCGGACACCGAGGTGCTCGCCGAGTACGGCGGCCACATCGTCGCGGTGCGGCAGGGGAACGTGCTGGCCACGTCCTTCCACCCGGAGCTGACCGGCGACCACCGGGTGCATGAACTCTTCGTGTCCGCCGTGCGCGCGGGGAGCTGACCGTATCCCGGTAGGATCGGGCGCGCGACGAAGAACAGTACTGGTGACGCGAAGGAGACTGTCGGATGTCCGGCCACTCTAAATGGGCTACGACGAAGCACAAGAAGGCCGTGATCGATGCCAAGCGCGGCAAGCTCTTCGCGAAGCTGATCAAGAACATCGAGGTCGCGGCCCGGACCGGCGGGGCCGACCCGGACGGCAACCCGACGCTCTTCGACGCCATCCAGAAGGCGAAGAAGAGCTCGGTACCGAACAAGAACATCGACAGCGCGGTCAAGCGCGGCGCGGGCCTGGAGGCCGGCGGCGCCGACTACCAGACGATCATGTACGAGGGCTACGGGCCGAACGGCGTCGCCGTCCTCATCGAGTGCCTGACCGACAACCGCAACCGCGCCGCGTCCGACGTGCGGGTGGCGATGACCCGCAACGGCGGCTCGATGGCCGACCCGGGCTCGGTGTCCTACCTGTTCAACCGCAAGGGCGTGGTGATCGTCCCCAAGGGCGAGCTGGGCGAGGACGACGTGCTCGGCGCGGTGCTGGACGCCGGCGCCGAGGAGGTCAACGACCTCGGTGAGTCCTTCGAGGTGATCAGCGAGGCCACCGACCTGGTGCCGGTCCGCAAGGCCCTCCAGGAGGCCGGGATCGACTACGACTCCGCCGACGCCAACTTCCTGCCCACCATGCAGGTCGAGCTGGACGAGGACGGGGCCCGCCGGATCTTCAAGCTGATCGACGCGCTGGAGGACAGCGACGACGTGCAGAACGTCTTCGCCAACTTCGACGTCTCGGACGAGGTCATGGAGAAGGTCGACGCCTGACGCGGCGCCTGACGCGACGTCAGGGAGGGGCCGGCGGGGACACACCCCGCCGGCCCCTCCGCTGTTTGTCGGTGCCAACCGCTAACCTGCACGAACAGGTTGGCGAACGACCGCCGACCGCGGCGGACGCGCGGGAAGGGGCGGCATGCGGGTGCTCGGCGTGGACCCGGGGCTGACCCGGTGCGGTGTCGGTGTGGTCGACGGCGTGCCCGGCCGGGCGCTGGCGATGGCCGGCGTCGGGGTGATCCGCACCCCGTCCGACGCGGAGATCGGCCACCGGCTGGTGCTGATCGAACGCGGCCTGGAGGAGTGGCTCGACGAGCACCGCCCCGAGGCCGTCGCCGTCGAGCGCGTCTTCAGCCAGCACAACGTCCGCACCGTGATGGGCACCGCCCAGGCCAGCGCGGTCGCCATCCTGTGCGCCTCCCGGCGCGGCCTGCCGGTGCACCTGCACACCCCCAGCGAGGTCAAGGCGGCCGTCACCGGCAGCGGCCGGGCCGGCAAGGAGCAGGTCGGCGCCATGGTGACCCGGCTGCTGCGGCTGGACGCCCCGCCCAAGCCCGCCGACGCCGCCGACGCCCTCGCGCTCGCCATCTGCCACATCTGGCGCTCCCCGGCCACCAACCGCCTCCAGCGGGCCGTGGCCGGGAACCGCCTCCAGCAGGCCGCCGCGGCCCACCGCGCCGCCGTCCGACCGCCCGCCGCACCCGTACACCCCGTGCCTTCCGCACCCAGCAGCCAGGAGCCCACCGCGTGATCGCCTTCGTCAGCGGCCCGGTGGCCGCACTCGCCCCGGACTCCGCGGTCATCGAGGTCGGCGGGATCGGCATGGCGGTCCAGTGCGCGCCCGGCACCCTGTCCGCGCTGCGGCTCGGCGAGCCCGCCCGGCTGGCGACCTCGCTGGTGGTCCGCGAGGACTCCCTGACGCTCTACGGCTTCGCCGACGACGACGAGCGGCAGGTCTTCGAGCTGCTCCAGACCGTCAGCGGGGTCGGCCCCCGGCTGGCGCAGACCATGCTCGCCGTGCACAGCCCCGACGCCCTGCGCGCCGCTGTCGCGGCTGGGGACGAGAAGGCGCTGACCGCCGTGCCCGGCATCGGCAAGAAGGGTGCCCAGCGGCTGCTGCTGGAGCTCAAGGACCGGCTGGGGGCGCCGGTGGGCGCCGCGGGCGCCCCGGCGGCCGGGAGCGCGGCCCGCGCGGCCGCCCCGCCGTCCTGGTCCGAGCAGCTGCTCACCGCGCTCGTCGGGCTCGGCTACGCGCCGCGCGAGGCGGAGGAGGCGGTGACCGCGGTCACCCCGCAGGCCGAGGCCGCCGCCGAGCCGAACGTCGGCACACTGCTGCGCGCGGCCCTCCAGACCCTCAACCGCACCCGCTGACCGCACCCCGACCCGCCTGCCGCCCCCACGCCCCGCCCGACCCGCACCCTGACCGATCCGCACCCTGACCGACCCGAGACCGGCCGCGAACCCCGACCGCCTGCCGACCGCCCGACCCGAGAGACCTGCCATGAACTGGGACGACGCCCCCGCCGACACACCCGACCGGCTGGTCGGGTCGGCCGCCGACCACGACGACCAGGCGGTCGAGGCGGCGCTGCGGCCCAAGGAGCTCGACGAGTTCATCGGCCAGGAGCGGGTCCGCCAACAGCTCGACCTGGTGCTCAAGGCCGCCCGCCAGCGCGGTGCCACCGCCGACCACGTACTCCTGTCGGGTGCACCCGGGCTCGGCAAGACCACTCTTTCGATGATCATCGCCGCCGAGATGTCCGCGCCGATCCGGATCACCTCGGGCCCGGCCATCCAGCACGCCGGCGACCTCGCCGCGATCCTCTCCTCGCTCACCGAGGGCGAGGTGCTCTTCCTCGACGAGATCCACCGGATGTCCCGGCCCGCCGAGGAGATGCTCTACATGGCGATGGAGGACTTCCGGGTCGACGTGATCGTGGGCAAGGGGCCCGGCGCGACCGCGATCCCGCTGGAGCTGCCGCCCTTCACCCTGGTCGGCGCCACCACCCGGGCCGGGCTGCTGCCGCCGCCGCTGCGCGACCGGTTCGGCTTCACCGGCCACATGGAGTTCTACGCCCCCGCCGAACTGGAGCGGGTCATCCAGCGCTCGGCCGGCCTGCTGGACGTGGCGATCGACACCGACGGCGCCGCCGAGATCGCCGGCCGCTCCCGCGGCACCCCCCGGATCGCCAACCGGCTGCTGCGCCGGGTCCGCGACTACGCACAGGTACGGGCCGACGGCGTGGTCAGCCGCGAGGTCGCCGCCCGGGCCCTGGAGGTCTACGAGGTCGACGGCCGCGGCCTGGACCGGCTGGACCGGGCGGTGCTGCACGCGCTGCTGAAGCTCTTCGGCGGCGGCCCGGTCGGCCTGTCCACGCTCGCGGTCGCGGTGGGGGAGGAGCGGGAGACCGTCGAGGAGGTCGCGGAGCCCTTCCTGGTCCGCGAGGGACTGCTCGCCCGCACCCCCAGGGGCCGGGTGGCGACCCCCGCGGCCTGGTCCCACCTGGGCCTCGTACCGCCCCAGCAGGGCGGGGGGACGAGTCAGGGCGGAACCGGACAGACCGGCCTGTTCGGTCCCTGACCTCCGCTAGACTCCTACGATCAGGAACCCCCATGCAATGCTGGGCGTTGTTCCATCGGCGAGCCAGCGCTTAGACTCCGCCGACGCCCTTCCTCTGGATCGGCACCCACATCCCGAAATCCAGGCCATCCCCCACGTTGGCCGTGCGAAGGAATGTCCACACCGTGAGCATCGGAATTCTCCTCCCCCTGATCCTGATCATCGGCGTCATGTTCATGATGACCCGGTCGCAGAAGACCAAGCAGCGCCAGGCGTTGGAGATGCGCAACAAGATGGAGCCGGGCACCGGCGTGCGCACCATCGGTGGCATGTACGCCGTGGTGAAGGAGGTGAACGAGGAGACCGTCCTGCTGGAGATCACCGACGGTGTCCACGCGCACTTCACCAAGTCCGCCATCGGCACGGTGCTCTCCGAGGAGGAGTTCAACCGGATCGTGCACGGCATCGAGCCCGAGGAGCCCGCGGGGCTCGACGACGACGCCGTGAGCGACGCCGACGCGGCCGCGGGGGACGCCGCGCCGGCCGACGGTGCGACGGACGCGGACGCCGCCGAGGGCGGCGAGGAGCAGGTCAGCCTCGACAAGTCCGAGGAGGCCGCGGCCCCGTCCTCGACGGACGCGCCCGCCGCCGAGGACGGGGCCGCCAAGGAGCCGAACGGCTCCGCCGCGAAGTAAGCGTCCTGCTTCATCCACTCGTGGCCGCCCCCGGGCCCGCATGCCCGGGGGCGGTAGGACAGGGAGAGACAACAAGGTGGCAGCAGCCAAAAAGGGCCGTAGGTCCTCGGGGAGCCAGGGGTACCCCGGGCGCGCTCTGGCCGTGATCCTCATCGCCCTGGTGGCGCTGACCGGGGGGATCTTCCTCTCCGGCCACAAGACCCCGCGGCTCGGCATCGACCTCGCCGGCGGCGTGGAGATCACGCTGACCGCCAAGCCCGACCAGGGCAAGGCCGTCACCAAGGCGAACATGAACACCGCGGTCAACATCATCAACAACCGCGTCAACGGCCTGGGCGTCTCCGAGGCGGAGGTGCAGACCCAGGGGAACGACAACATCATCGTCGACATCCCCAAGAGCACCAACGCCGACCAGGCCGAGCAGCAGGTCGGCACCACCGCCCAGCTGTACTTCCGGCAGGTCCTCGCCGACGGCGACGGTTCGCCGACCGCGACGACGACGCCGACGCCCACGCCCACCGGCTCCGCCACCAGCAAGTCGTCCAGCACCGCCAGCCCGAAGGCCACCTCGAGCGCGACGGCCTCCAGCACCGGCAAGTCCACCGCGACCCCCTCGTCCACCAGCAGCCAGGGCCGCGCGGTCACCGACGCCCTGAAGTCCGGCACGGACAAGGCCCCGACCCCGCAGGCCACCGCCACGGCGTCGAGCAGCGCCTCGGACGGCACGACCGACACCAGCGGCACCAGCACCAGCACCACCGACGCCACCTCCGGCGTCTCGGCTGCGCTCCAGGCCAAGTACGAGGCGCTGGACTGCACCAAGCCCGCCCAGCGCGCCAAGGCCAGCGAGGGCACCAAGCCCACCGACAACGTGATCGCCTGCGGCCAGATCGACAAGCAGTGGGTGAAGTACCTGCTCGGCCCGTCCCAGATCGACGGCAAGCACGTCACCAGCGCCAACGCGGTCTTCGACACCCAGAGCGGCAACGGCTGGGTGGTCAACCTCAGCTTCGACTCCAAGGGCTCCTCGCAGTTCACCAGCGTCACCAAGAACCTCGCGGCGCAGTCCTCGCCGAACAACCAGTTCGCCATCGACCTCGACGGCAACGTGGTGTCGGCCCCCTCGGTGTCCTCGACCCTGTCCGGCGGCACCGCGCAGATCTCCGGCAGCTTCACCCAGCAGTCCGCCACCGACCTGGCGAACGTGCTGAAGTACGGCTCGCTGCCGCTGGCCTTCAACATCTCCGACAAGACCACCGTCTCTGCCGCGCTCGGCGGCGAGCAGCTGCGCGGGGGCATGATCGCCGGCGCCGTCGGCCTCGCCCTCGTGGTCATCTACCTGCTGGCCTACTACCGCGGCCTGAGCTTCGTCGCGGTGCTCAGCCTGGTCGTCTCCGCCGCACTGACCTACACGATCATGTGCCTGCTGGGTGAGGCGGTCGGATTCGCGCTGAACCTGCCCGCGGTCTGCGGTGCCATCGTCGCCATCGGTATCACCGCCGACTCGTTCATCGTCTTCTTCGAACGGATCAGGGACGAGCTACGCGACGGCAGGACGCTGCAACCCGCGGTGGCCCGCGGCTGGCCGCGCGCCCGGCGCACCATCCTGGTGTCGGACTTCGTGTCCTTCCTCGCCGCCGCGGTGCTCTACGTCGTGTCCGTCGGCAAGGTCCGGGGCTTCGCGTTCACGCTCGGCCTGACCACCCTGCTCGACGTCGCCGTGGTCTTCCTGTTCACCAAGCCGCTGATGACGATCCTCGCCCGCCGCGCCTTCTACGCCAAGGGCCACAAGTGGTCCGGCCTCAACCCGGAGAGCCTCGGGGTCAAGGCACCGCTGCGCCGTATCCGCCGCCAGTCCTCCGAGACGAAGGAAGCCTGATGTCCAAGCTCGGCACTCTCGGTCACCGGCTGCACCGGGGCGAGGTCAGCTACGACTTCGTCGGCAAGCGGAAGATCTGGTACTCGATCTCCATCCTGGTCACGATCGTCGCGATCATCGGCCTGGTGGTGAACGGGCTCAAGGAGAGCATCGACTTCTCCGGCGGAGCGGTCTTCAACACCCCGAAGACGTCCCTGTCCGTCTCCGACGTGCAGAACAAGATCTCCGGGGACACCGACGGCCGCGACGCGACCGTGCAGAAGCTCGGCAACGGCAGCATGCGCATCCAGGTGGCCGGGCTCTCCACCGACCAGTCGAAGAAGGTCCAGAAGGAGATCGCCGCGGACCTGAAGATCCCGGCGTCGAAGATCGACGCCGAGATCGTCGGCCCGAGCTGGGGCAAGGAGATCACCCACAAGGCACTGGAAGGCCTGATCATCTTCCTGGTGCTGGTGGTCATCTACCTCGCCATCGCCTTCGAGTGGCGCATGGCGCTGGCCGCCCTCGTCGCCCTCCTGCACGACCTCACCATCACCGTCGGCGTCTACGCGATCGTCGGCTTCGAGGTCTCGCCCGGCACCGTGATCGGCCTGCTGACCATCCTCGGTTACTCGCTCTACGACACGGTCGTGGTGTTCGACGGGCTGAAGGAAGCCAGCAAGGACATCACCAAGAAGAACACCTCCACCTACAGCGAGGTCGCCAACCGCAGCCTCAACAGCACCCTGGTGCGGTCGATCAACACCACGGTGGTCGCGCTGCTGCCGGTCGCCGCGCTGCTGTTCATCGGTGGCGGCATCCTCGGCGCCGGCATGCTCAACGACATCGCGCTCGCGCTGTTCGTCGGCCTCACCGCGGGCGCGTACTCCTCGATCTTCATCGCGACCCCGATCGTGGCGGAGCTGAAGGAGCGCGACCCGCAGATGAAGTCGCTGCGCAAGCGGGTGCTCGCCAAGCGCGCGTCCGACGCGGCGAAGGCGAAGGCCCGGGCCGCCGCGGGCGAGTCCGCGGCCGACGAGCCCGAGGACGAGCAGCCCGAGGACGGCGAGGAGGACGCCGCGGCCGCGGTCGTCGGCCCGCGCGCCACCGGCAGCAGTGACTCCGGGGTCCGCCCGAACCGCAGCCAGCCGTCCAACCGGGGCAGCCGCGGCCGCGGCCGCCCCTCCGGCAAGCGCCGCTGAGCCCTCGCCCGCCGCCGCCCGGGAGTACCCGCCGGGCGGCGGCGGGCGTTTTCCCGCCCGCGCACCGAGCCCGAGTACCGAGCCCGCGCGCACCGCGCACCGCGCACCGAGCACCGAAAGAAGCATCATGACGACGACGGAAGCCGCCTCCCCCGAGCTGCGGGACCTGCTGCTCTCCCGTATCCGCGACGTGGCGGACTACCCGCAGCCCGGGGTGGTCTTCAAGGACATCACCCCGCTGCTGGCCGACCCGGTGGCGTTCAACGCCCTGGTCGACGCGCTCGCGGAGCTGTGCACCCGCCACGCGGCCACCAAGATCGTCGGCCTGGAGGCGCGGGGCTTCATCCTCGCCGCGCCCGCCGCCGCCCGCGCCCGGCTCGGCTTCGTACCGGTCCGCAAGGCCGGCAAGCTGCCCGGACCGACGCTGGCGCAGGGCTACGCGCTGGAGTACGGCACCGCCGAGATCGAGGTGCACGCCGACGCCTTCGGGCCCGGCGACCGGGTGATCGTCATCGACGACGTGCTCGCCACCGGCGGCACCGCCGAAGCCGCGCTCGACCTGATCGCGCGCACCGGCGCGAGCGTCGTCGGCGTCGCGGTCATGCTGGAGCTGGGCGCGCTCGGCGGCCGGGAGCGGCTCGCCCCGGTCCTGAAGGATGTCCCGCTGGACGCGCTCGTCGTGGTCTGAGCGGTCCGCAGCGGATCGGCCGCCCCCGGGCCGCCGCAGGGCCGCGCAGGCCCGTACGGCGCCCCTGAGGCGCTTCGCCGGCGTACGGCGTGCCCGGCGCGGCGTACGGACCGGCGTACGCCGGTGCGTGTGCGCCGGCCGGGCCGGGCGGAGCCGCCTTGCTCCGCCGCGCGCCCGCCGGGTGCCGCCGCTCGTTACCATGGGACTTCGACCGCGTGAGGAGTGCCCTTGCCAGACCAGGCCCAGCCGCTCGACGCCGCCGACGGGACCGCCCAGGGGACGGGCCCGGCCGACGGGCGCCGGGGCACGCCTGCGACCGGCGCGCCGGCGCCCGCTCCCACCCCCGAGTCCGCGCCCCCGCCCGCCGGGGCCCACCCGAGCTCCGACAGCGGCGCCGGCAAGGCCGCCGACCAGGCCAAGGGTGCCGACCAGGCCAAGGGCGACCAGGGCAAGGGCGCCACGCTCGCGCCCAAGTCCGGCCCGGCCCCCGCTCCCGCGCCCACCCCCGCCGCCCTGCGGCCGGTGCGTACCCCCGGCAGCGTCGCCCCCACCCGGCCCGGCGCCTCCTCCAGCCGGGTCCGCGCCCGGCTCGCCCGCCTCGGCGTGCAGCGCTCCAGCGCGTACAACCCGGTGCTCGAACCCCTGCTGCGGGTCGTGCGCGGCAACGACCCCAAGGGCGACAGCGCGCAGCTGCGGCAGATCGAGGCCGCCTACCAGGTCGCCGAGCGCTGGCACCGCGGCCAGAAGCGCAAGAGCGGCGACCCGTACATCACGCACCCGCTGGCGGTCACCACCATCCTCGCCGAGCTGGGCATGGACCCCGCCACCTTGATGGCCGGGCTGCTCCACGACACCGTCGAGGACACCGACTACGGCCTGGACCAGCTGCGCCGCGACTTCGGCGACCAGGTCGCCCTGCTCGTCGACGGCGTCACCAAGCTGGACAAGGTCAAGTTCGGCGAGGCCGCGCAGGCCGAGACGGTGCGCAAGATGGTCGTCGCGATGGCCAAGGACCCCCGGGTCCTGGTGATCAAGCTCGCCGACCGGCTGCACAACATGCGCACCATGCGCTACCTCAAGCGGGAGAAGCAGGAGAAGAAGGCCCGCGAGACGCTGGAGATCTACGCCCCGCTCGCCCACCGGCTGGGCATGAACACCATCAAGTGGGAACTGGAGGACCTCGCCTTCGCGATCCTCTACCCGAAGATGTACGACGAGATCGTCCGCCTCGTCGCCGAACGCGCCCCCAAGCGGGACGAGTACCTGGCCGTGGTCACCGACCAGGTCCAGCAGGACCTGCGCGCGGCCCGGATTAAGGCCACCGTCACCGGGCGCCCGAAGCACTACTACAGCGTCTACCAGAAGATGATCGTCCGCGGCCGGGACTTCGCCGAGATCTACGACCTGGTCGGCATCCGGGTCCTCGTCGACACCGTCCGGGACTGCTATGCCGCGCTCGGCACCATCCACGCGCGATGGAACCCGGTCCCCGGCCGGTTCAAGGACTACATCGCGATGCCGAAGTTCAACATGTACCAGTCGCTGCACACCACCGTGATCGGCCCCAGCGGCAAGCCCGTCGAGTTGCAGATCCGCACCTTCGACATGCACCGCCGCGCCGAGTACGGCATCGCCGCGCACTGGAAGTACAAGCAGGAAGCGGTGGCCGGCGCCTCCAAGGTGCGCACCGACAGCCCGCGTTCGGACAAGAAGGACGACGCGGTCAACGACATGGCCTGGCTGCGCCAGCTGCTGGACTGGCAGAAGGAGACGGAGGACCCGGGGGAGTTCCTGGAGTCGCTGCGCTTCGACCTGTCGCAGAGCGAGGTCTTCGTCTTCACGCCCAAGGGCGACGTGATAGCGCTGCCTGCCGGCGCTACCCCGGTCGACTTCGCCTACGCGGTGCACACCGAGGTCGGGCACCGCACCATCGGCGCCCGCGTCAACGGCCGCCTGGTGCCCCTGGAGTCGACCCTCGACAACGGCGACACCGTCGAGGTGTTCACCTCCAAGGCGTCCGGCGCCGGGCCGTCCCAGGACTGGCTGGGCTTCGTCAAGTCACCCCGGGCCCGCAACAAGATCCGCGCGTGGTTCTCCAAGGAGCGCCGCGAGGAGGCGGTCGAGCAGGGCAAGGAAGCGATCGCCCGCGCGATGCGCAAGCAGAACCTGCCGATCCAGCGGGTGCTGACCGGCGACTCGCTGGTCACCCTCGCGCACGAGATGCGCTACCCCGACATCTCGGCGCTCTACGCGGCGATCGGCGAGGGCCACATCACCGCGCAGTCCGTGGTGCAGAAGCTGGTCGACGCGCTCGGCGGGGAGGACGGCGCCACCGAGGACATCGCCGAGATCACCACCCCCACCCAGGGCCGCACCAAGCGGCGGAAGAACGCCGACCCGGGCGTCATCGTCAAGGGCGAGAGCGACGTGTGGGTGAAGCTCTCCCGCTGCTGCACCCCCGTCCCGGGCGACCCGATCATCGGCTTCATCACCCGGGGCAACGGCGTGTCGGTGCACCGCGCCGACTGCGTCAACGTCGAGTCGCTCTCGCAGCAGCCCGAGCGGATGATCGACGTCGAGTGGGCGCCCACCCAGTCCTCGGTCTTCCTCGTCGCGATCCAGGTCGAGGCGCTGGACCGGGCCCGGCTGCTCTCCGACGTCACCCGGGTACTGTCCGACCAGCACGTCAACATCCTGTCCGCGGCGGTGCAGACCTCCCGCGACCGCGTCGCGATCTCCCGCTTCACCTTCGAGATGGGCGACCCCAAGCACCTCGGCCACGTCCTCAAGGCGGTCCGCGGTGTCGAGGGCGTCTACGACGTCTACCGCGTCACCTCAGGCCGCCAGCAGCGCTGAACGGCCGCCCGCCACCCGGGACACGAAGAGGTCCCCCGCGCCACGGGCGCGGGGGACCTCTTTCTCTGGTGGATGCCGGCGTCAGCCTCCGCTCAGCGGAACTCGCCCATGCCCTTCAAGGCCGCGTCCAACAGCGCCTGCCGGCCGTCCAGTTCGGACTGGAGCTTGTCGGCCTTCGCGGTGTTGCCCGCGGCGCGCGCCGCCTCGACCTGGTCGCGCAGCTTGTCGACCGCGGCCTGCAACTGGCCGGTCAGACCCGCCGCACGCGCCCGGACCTCCGGGTTGGTGCGCCGCCACTCCGCTTCCTCGGACTCCTGGAGCGCCCGCTCCACGGTGTGCATCCGGCCCTCGATCCGCGGCCGGGCGTCGCGCGGCACATGGCCGATCGCCTCCCACCGCTCGTTGATCGAACGGAACGCCGCCCGCGCCGACTTCAGGTCGGTCACCGGCAGCAGCTTCTCCGCCTCGATGACCAGCTCCTCCTTGCGCGCGAGGTTCTCCCGCTGCTCGGAGTCCCGCTCGGCGAACACCTCGGAACGCGCGGCGAAGAACACGTCCTGCGCACCGCGGAAGCGGTTCCACAGGTCGTCCTCCGCCTCGCGCTGGGCGCGGCCGGCCGCCTTCCACTCCGCCATCAACTCGCGGTAGCGGGCCGCGGTCGGCCCCCAGTCCGTGGAACCCGACAGCGACTGCGCCTCGGTGACCAGCTTCTCCTTGGTGCGGCGGGCCTCCTCGCGCTGCGCGTCCAGCGACGCGAAGTGCGCCTTGCGCCGCTTGGAGAAGACCGAACGGGCGTGGCTGAAGCGGTGCCACAGCTCGTCGTCGGCCTTGCGGTCCAGCCGCGGCAGACCCTTCCAGGTGTCCACCAGGGCCCGCAGCCGCTCACCTGCGGTGCGCCACTGCTCGCTCGCGGCCAGCTCCTCGGCCTCGGCGACCAGCTTCTCCTTGGCGGCCTTCGCCTCCTCGCCCTGCTTCGCCCGCTCCGCCCGGCGCTGCTCGCGCCGGGTGTCCACGAGCGCAACCAGCGCGTCCAGCCGGGTGCCCAGCGCCGCCAGGTCGCCCACCGCGTGCGCCTCGGTCACCGAGGTGCGCAGGTGCTCGATCGCGGCCAGCGCCTCCTTGGGCGCCAGATCGGTCGTCTGCACCCGCCGTTCGAGGAGGCCGATCTCCACGACGAGCCCCTCGTACTTGCGCTCGTAGTAGGCGAGCGCCTCGTCAGGGGAACCCGCCTGCCACGAACCGACCTCCTTCTCACCGTCGGCCGTACGCACGTACACGGTCCCCGTCTCGTCGACGCGGCCCCACGGGTCGCTGCTCACAGCGCCTCCCTCATGTGATGCCCACCCGCGTCACCGCCGGCGGGCATCGTCCACAGTTTCCCTCCGGCCGGGCCGCACGCCCTGACCGGTTCCAACGGCCAACATAGGCGACCGGCGCCCCGGCTGTCCGCATCCGATACGCGCTCAATCGCGAATTCGGATACCGATCAGGACTCGGTCCGGCCGCCCGCGGGCAGCCCGGGCACCCGGCCGCGGGTCAGGACTTGCTGACCGTCGCCTTGTTGATCACCACGGTCGCGTTGGGCGCACCGTCGCCCTGACCGGTGCTCTCACCGTCGGCGGCGATCTTGTCCAGGACCTTCATGCCGGCCTTGGAGACGGTGCCGAACGGCGTGTAGCTCGGCGGCAGCGGGCTGTCCTTGTAGACCAGGAAGAACTGGCTGCCGCCGGTGTGCGCCTGGCCGGTGTTGGCCATCGCGATGGTGCCCGCCGGGTAGGTGACCGAGCCGGTGGAGGAGTCGGCCTTGCCGAACGCCGTCAGGTTCTCGTCCGGGATGGTGTAGCCCGGGCCGCCCGAGCCCTGGCCGGTCGGGTCGCCGCACTGGAGCACGTAGATGCCGGTCGTGGTCAGCCGGTGGCACTTGGTGTGGTCGAAGTAGCCCTGGTCGGCGAGGAACTTGAAGGAGTTGACGGTGTGCGGGGCCTTCGCCGTCTCCAGCGCGATCGAGATGTCGCCGCAGGTGGTCGCCAGGTCGAAGGTGTAGCCGGCCGACTTGTCGATGGTCATCGCCGGCTCCTTCTTCCACTGCTTGGTGCCGGGCTTGCCCGCCGCCGCCTTCTCGCACGGGTCCGGGCCCTTGGAGACGGTGGGGCTCGCCGAGGCGGACGCGGTCGCACTGGTCGCGGCGGCGTCGTCCTTCTTCTTGCTGCTGCCGTCGAACGCGCCGGCCGCGTACGCCCCGCCGAGCGAGGCGACGACCACGGCGACCACCACGGCGATCACCGAGTTGCGCACCCGCGTCTTGCGCTGCGCGCTCACCCGGCGCTGCTGCTGGCGCGCGAACTTGTCCCGGGCGAGCTGCCGCCGCCGCTGATCCTTGGTGGTCACTTCGCCGTCTCCGTCGTCTGTCTGGGCGTCGGTTGTCCGTCCGTGCCGCGCACCGACGCATTGCGTTGTATGTTTCCTGTGCGCCGGCTGTATCGAAGGGGACACAGCCGGTGTCGAAGCTGCCGTATGCGAATGTACGTGCCGCAGATCTTCGCGTCACGCCGCACCTGCCGTCCAGTCCGCGCACCACCCCGCAACCGGTTCGCAGCCGCGCCCCGCTCGCCGGTAGGCTCGGGGGCAGCCCACAGCGGACGACAGAAGGACGAACGTGCTCATTGCCGGGTTCCCCGCCGGGGCGTGGGGCACCAACTGCTACGTGGTCGCGCCCGCCGCAGGCGAGGAGTGCGTGATCATCGACCCGGGGGTCGACGCGACCCAGGGCGTCCAGGACGTCCTCGCCAAGCACCGGCTCAAGCCCGTGGCGGTCATCCTCAGCCACGGCCACGTCGACCACGTCGCCTCGGTGCTGCCGGTCTGCGGCGCGCACGACGTGCCCGCCTGGCTGCACCCCGCCGACCGGTACATGCTCAGCGACCCGGCGACGGCGATCGGCGCCTCCGTCGGCTCCCCGCTGCTGGCCGGCCTGACCGTCGGCGAGCCCGACGACCTTCGGGAGCTGACCGACGGCGAGACCCTCGCGCTGGCCGGTCTGGAGTTCGGCGTCGCGCATGCGCCCGGCCATACCAAGGGGTCGGTGACCTACCGGCTGCCCGAGACCGCCGACATCCCGTCGGTGTTCTTCTCGGGCGACCTGTTGTTCGCCGGCTCCGTCGGACGCACCGACCTGCCCGGTGGCGACACCGCCGAGCTGTACGAGTCGCTGGCCCGCGTGTGCCTGCCGCTCGACGACTCGACGGTGGTGCTCTCCGGGCACGGCCCCCAGACGACCATCGGCCGCGAGCGCGCCACCAACCCCTTCCTGGGCAAGGTGGCCGGCGGCCACGGAACCGGCGACGACCCGGCTCCACGACGAGGATTGTGACTGTCACTGCCGTGAGCACGTTCCAGGCCCCCAAGGGCACCTACGACCTCCTGCCGCCCGACTCCGCGGCCTTCCTCGCGGTGCGCGAGGCGATCGCCGCCCCGGCCCGCCGCGCCGGCTACGGATACGTCGAGACCCCCGGCTTCGAGCACGTCGAGCTGTTCGCCCGCGGTGTCGGGGAGTCCACCGACATCGTCACCAAGGAGATGTACGCCTTCAGCACCAAGGGCGGCACCGAGCTGGCACTGCGCCCCGAGGGCACCGCGTCGGTGCTGCGCGCCGCCCTCCAGGCCAACCTGCACAAGGCCGGCAACCTGCCGGTGAAGCTGTGGTACTCCGGCTCCTACTACCGCTACGAGCGCCCGCAGGCCGGCCGCTACCGCCACTTCTCCCAGGTCGGCGCCGAGGCGATCGGCGCGGAGGACCCGGCGCTGGACGCCGAACTGGTGATCCTGGCCGTCGACGCGTACCGCTCGCTGGGCCTGCGCGACTTCCGGCTGCTGCTCAACTCGCTGGGCGACAAGGAGTGCCGCCCGGCCTACCGCGCCGCGCTCCAGGACTTCCTGCGCGGCCTCGACCTCGACGACGACACCCGCAAGCGGATCGAGATCAACCCGCTGCGGGTGCTGGACGACAAGCGCGAGGCGGTGCAGCGCCAACTCACCGGCGCGCCGCTGATCGTGGACCACCTGTGCGAGGCGTGCAAGGAGTACCACGAGCAGGTCCGGGAACTGCTGACCGCGGCGGGTGTGGCCTACGAGGACGACCCGCGGCTGGTGCGCGGACTGGACTACTACACCCGCACCACCTTCGAGTTCGTGCACGACGCGCTCGGCTCGCAGTCCGCGGTCGGCGGCGGCGGGCGGTACGACGGCCTGTCGGAGATGATCGGCGGCCCGTCGCTGCCGTCGGTCGGCTGGGCGCTGGGCGTGGACCGCACGGTGCTCGCGCTCAAGGCCGAGGGCGTCGAACTCGCGCTGCCCGCCGCCACCGACGTGTACGCGGTGCCGCTCGGCGAGCAGGCCCGGCGCACCCTCTTCGCGCTGGTCACGCAGTTGCGGCGGGAGGGGATCGCCGCGGACTTCGCCTTCGGCGGCAAGGGCATCAAGAACGCGATGAAGTCCGCGGACCGCTCCGGCGCCCGGCTGGCGATCGTGGCCGGCGAACGGGACCTGGCCGAGGGCGTCGTGCAGATCAAGGACCTCGCCAGCGGCGAGCAGGGTCCGGTGGCGCTGGACGAGGTGGCCGGAACCGTCAAGGAACGGCTGGTTTAAACCCCTCGAACGTGTACCGGGGCGGCGTACCTTACACCGTACTCACCGCCCCGGGTGCACAATGTCTGTGCCCGCCCCATGGATTCGATGAGAGATCGGCGATCATGACGACTTCCGCGTTGGACGACACGCGAACGGACGACGACCGCACCCCGCGCGCCGGCTCCGAGATCGTGCCGAGCAAGCCGTTCACCTGGCTGCTGCTGATCTCCGGCGCACTCGGCCTGCTCGCCTCCTTCGTGATCACCAACGACAAGTTCGTCCTGCTGCAGAACACCGTGGACGGCAAGCCGACGCACTTCTCGTGCAGCCTCAACCCGGTCATCGCCTGCGGCAGCGTGATGGAGAGCAAGCAGGCCCACGCCTTCGGCTTCCAGAACCCGATCATCGGCCTGGTCGCCTACGGCGTGGTGATCTGCGTGGCCATGGGCGTCTTCGCCGGCGGCCGCTACAAGCCGTGGTTCTGGTACGGGCTCCAGGCCGGCGGCCTCTTCGGCGTCTGCTTCATCTCCTGGCTCCAGTACCAGACGATCTACAACATCCACGCGGTCTGCCTGTGGTGCTGCCTGGCCTGGGTCGTCACGATCCTGATCTTCTGGTACACCGCCGTGCACAACATCCGCAACGGCCTGATCAAGCTCCCCCGCCCGGTCCGCTCGGCCGTGCTGGAGTTCCACTGGGTGGTGCCGGTGATGTGGTACGCGGTGATCGGCCTGCTGATCCTCACCCACTTCTGGTACTACTGGAAGACCGTCATCTGACCTCGTGATCCGGGGTGTGTCACAGCGGTGGCATACCCTTCACGAGTGGAGCCAGATCTGTTCAGCGCGGCCGCGGAGGAGCGGCAGGAGCGGGACCCGGGAAACAGCCCGCTCGCCGTCCGTATGCGGCCGCGCACCCTTGAGGAAGTGGTCGGCCAGCAGCACCTGCTGCGCAAGGGGTCCCCGCTGCGGCGGCTGGTGGGGGAGGGCGGCACCGGACCCGCCGGCGCCTCCTCGGTGATCCTGTGGGGCCCGCCCGGCACCGGGAAGACCACCCTCGCCTACGTCGTCAGCAAGGCCACCAACAAGCGGTTCGTGGAGCTGTCGGCGATCACCGCGGGCGTCAAGGAGGTCCGCGCGGTCATCGAGTCCGCCAAGCGCCAAGCCGGCGGGTACGACCGCGAGACCGTCCTGTTCCTCGACGAGATCCACCGCTTCAGCAAGGCCCAGCAGGACTCGCTGCTGCCCGCGGTCGAGAACCGCTGGGTGACCCTGATCGCGGCCACCACCGAGAACCCGTACTTCTCGGTGATCTCACCGCTGCTGTCCCGCTCCCTGCTGCTCACCCTCGAATCGCTCACCGACGACGACATCCGCGGGGTGCTGCACCGCGCGCTCACCGAGGAGCGCGGGCTCGGCGGCGCCGTCACCCTCCAGCCCGACGCCGAGGAGCACCTGCTGCGGATCGCCGGCGGTGACGCCCGCCGCGCGCTCACCGCGCTGGAGGCGGGCGCCGGCTCCGCGCTCGCCAAGGGCGAGGAGACCATCACGCTGGCCACCGTCGAGGAGGCCGTCGACCGCGCCGCGGTCGCCTACGACCGCGACGGCGACCAGCACTACGACGTGGCCAGCGCCCTGATCAAGTCGATCCGCGGCTCCGACGTCGACGCCGCGCTGCACTACCTGGCCCGGATGATCGTGGCGGGGGAGGACCCGCGCTTCATCGCCCGCCGCCTGATGATCTCCGCGAGCGAGGACATCGGGCTCGCCGACCCCACCGCGCTGCCCACCGCGGTCGCCGCGGCCCAGGCGGTGGCGATGATCGGCTTCCCCGAGGCGTCGCTCATCCTCAGCCACGCCACCATCGCGCTCGCCCTCGCGCCGAAGTCCAACGCGGCGACCACCGCGATCGGTGCCGCCCTCGCCGACGTCCGGGCCGGCAAGGCCGGCCCGGTCCCCGCGCACCTGCGCGACGGCCACTACAAGGGCGCCGCCAAGCTCGGCCACGCGCAGGGCTACGTCTACCCCCACGACGTGCCCGGCGCCATCGCCGCCCAGCGCTACCTCCCGGACGACCTCGCCGACCGCCGCTACTACGAACCCACCCGCTACGGAGCCGAGGCCCGCTACGCGGATGTGCTCGACCGCGTCAGAAGCCGCCTCGCCGGCGACAGCTGAGGTACGGGCCCCGGGGGGTCACGCCCGCGCGGAAGCGAAAAGGTGCCGAAGGGCGCGCCGGGCGGCGGCCGGCCCCTCCACCGGCGCCGGAAAGTCGAAGCGGGCGTCGTACGTCCCGGCCGCGCCGGTGAAGCGCACCCGCAGCCCGAACCGGTCCAGCGCCAGCGGCACCGCCTGCGCGGCGCCTGCAACGCACGGTTCGCCGACGAGCCCGCACAGGAGGGCCACCTCCTCCGGGTGCGACCCGGCCAGGTGCTGGAGCACATCCGTCTCGAAGGGCGCGAGCGGATCGGGCCCGGCCGCGGCGAACTCGTCGGGCTCCACGAGCGCCGCACCCCACAGGTCGTCCACGGAGATCTCCCCGGGCTCCAGCCGCAGCAACTCCGCGTCGGCCTCGAACCCGCCGCCGGGCACGTGGGTCAGCCACCCGGCCACCCAGGCGCGGCCGCGGATGCGGTGCGGCACCGCGACCGGCGCGACATCGGTGACTTCCAGCACAGCGGGTACCTCGTCGTCGCTGGCGTGCCGTGCCGCCCGCACCGCGGGCGCCGCGCGCGGGAAGAGCAGGAAGACGTCCCCGTCGGGCCCGACGGAGCAGCGCAGCGGCACCATCGGCTCGGCCGGTGCGGGGCGCAGCGCGGGAATGGCCAGGGCGAGGGACGGGTTACCCTCGACGAGAGTGCGCGCGCGTTCGGCGGCCGAGGGCTGCCGGGGCGCTTCTTCCTCTTCGGGACGCGGCTGACCGTTCTCCTGCTGCCACGACGGCCGTTCGGGTGCGGGGTTCCCGGGTCGAATCATGCGTACTCCTCAGCTAAGGTAAGCCTTACCTAATCTACACGGAGGTTCGACGCACGTGAATCAGTCGCGTCCCAAGGTCAAGAAGTCGCGGGCGCTCGGCATCGCGCTCACCCCGAAGGCGGTCAAGTACTTCGAGGCCCGCCCCTACCCGCCGGGTGAGCACGGCCGCGGTCGCAAGCAGAACAGCGACTACAAGACCCGGCTGCTGGAGAAGCAGCGGCTGCGCGCGCAGTACGACATCAGCGAGCGGCAGATGCAGCGCGCGTACGACCGCGCGAAGAAGGTCGAGGGCAAGACCGGCGAGGCGCTGATCGTCGAGCTGGAGCGCCGACTTGACGCGCTGGTGCTCCGGTCCGGGCTGGCCCGCACCATCTACCAGGCCCGCCAGATGGTCGTGCACGGCCACATCGAGGTCAACGGCCGCAAGGTCGACAAGCCGTCCTTCCGGGTCCGCCCCGACGACGTCGTGCAGGTCCGGGAGCGCTCGCGGGAGAAGACCCCGTTCCTGGTCGCCCGCGAAGGCGGCTGGGCGCCCGACGGCGAGACCCCCCGCTATCTCCAGGTCAACCTCCAGGCCCTCGCGTTCCGCCTCGACCGCGACCCCAACCGCCGCGAGATCCCGGTGATCTGCGACGAGCAGCTCGTCGTCGAGTTCTACGCCCGCTGAGCGGTAGGAGGGTGCGCAGTTCCCCGCGCTGAGGGTTCCAAGGGGCGCGGGGAACTGCGCGGCACGCCCACCACCGGCAGCCGGTCCCGGGGCCGACCGGACGGGGCAGCCTGGAGGGTCCGGCCCGCGGAGCGCGATAAGCTCGCCTGTGTTCGTGGTCGGGTGGGAGCAAGAGGGGTGCGGCAGCGTGTCCGGTGGAGAGGTGGCGGGCCTCATCGTCGCCGTGTTCTGGGCGATCCTCGTCTCGTTCCTGGCCGTGGCCCTCGCCCGGCTCGCGCAGACCCTGCGCCGCACCACGGAGTTGGTCGCCAGCGTCACCGAACAGGCCGTACCGCTGCTCGGTGAGGCCTCGGACGCGCTGCGCAACGCGAACACCCAGCTGGACCGGGTCGACACCATCACCTCCGACGTCGCCGAGGTGACCGCCAACGCGTCCGCGCTGTCCTCCACGGTGGCCTCGACGTTCGGCGGACCGCTGGTGAAGGTCGCCGCCTTCGGCTACGGCGTGCGGCGCGCGGTCGGCATGCAGGCCGGCGACTCCGGCAAGGCCCGGGCCCGTACCCTCACCGGCCGGGTGCTGCCCACCTCGCGCCGGGACCGCCGCGACCGCCGCACTAAGGACTGAGGCCATGTTCCGCCGTCTGTTCTGGTTCTTCACCGGCGCCGCCACCGGCGCGTGGGCCACCGTCAAGGTGGGACGCGCGGTGCGCCGCCTCAACCCCGACAGCCTCGCGGTGACCGCCGCGGACCGCGCGCTGGAGACCGGCGCGCGGCTGCGGCTGTTCGCCCAGGACGTACGGGTCGGCATGGCCCAGCGCGAGACCGAACTGCACGACGCCCTGGGCCTGCGTACCCAGAGCGCCCCCGACGCACCCCAGCCGCTGCCCGCACCGCGCGCCACCCAGCCCGGGACCACCGCGGACAGCGGCTCCGCCCTGCCCACCCGGGCCGGGCGCGGGGACCGCAAGCACAAGAACCGGAAGGACGAACACTGATGGAGTCGGCAGAAATCCGCCGCCGCTGGCTGCGCTTCTTCGAGGAGCGCGGGCACACCGTGGTGCCGTCGGCCTCCCTCATCGCGGACGACCCGACGCTGCTGCTCGTCCCGGCCGGCATGGTCCCCTTCAAGCCGTACTTCCTCGGCGAGGTCAAGCCGCCCTTCGACCGCGCGACCAGTGTGCAGAAGTGCGTGCGCACCCCGGACATCGAAGAGGTCGGCAAGACCACCCGGCACGGCACGTTCTTCCAGATGTGCGGCAACTTCTCCTTCGGCGACTACTTCAAGGAAGGCGCCATCAAGTACGCCTGGGAGCTGCTGACCAGCTCGCAGGCCGACGGCGGCTTCGGCCTGGAGCCGGAGAAGCTGTGGATCACCGTCTACGAGAAGGACGACGAGGCCGAGCGGATCTGGCGCGACGTCGTCGGCGTGCCCGCCGAGCGCATCCAACGCCTCGGCATGGGCCCCAACTTCTGGTCCATGGGCGTGCCCGGCCCCTGCGGCCCCTGCTCCGAGATCAACTACGACCGCGGCCCCGAGTTCGGCGAGGAGGGCGGCCCCGCGGTCAATGACGAGCGCTACGTGGAGATCTGGAACCTGGTCTTCATGCAGTACGAGCGCGGCCCGGGCCAGGGCAAGGACGGCTTCCAGATCCTCGGCGACCTGCCCGCCCAGAACATCGACACCGGCCTCGGCCTCGAACGCCTTGCGATGATCCTCCAGGGCGTGCACAACATGTACGAGACCGACACCCTGCGCGTGGTCATCGACACCGCCACCGCGCTGACCGGCGTGCACTACGGCGCCGCCGACGCGTCCGACGTGTCGCTGCGGGTCGTCGCGGACCACATGCGCACCGCCGTCATGCTCATCGGCGACGGCGTCACCCCCGGCAACGAGGGCCGCGGCTACGTCCTGCGCCGCATCATGCGCCGCGCCATCCGCAACATGCGGATGCTGGGCGCGGACCGCCCGGTCGTCGCCGAGCTGGTGGACGTCGTCATCGGCACCATGGGCGAGCAGTACCCGGAGCTGATCACCGACCGCAAGCGGATCGAGTCCGTCGCCCTCGCCGAGGAGTCCCGCTTCCTCAAGACCCTCTCGGCCGGCACCAACATCCTCGACACCGCGGTCACCGAGACCAAGGCCGCCGGCGGCCGGGTGCTCCCCGGCGAGCAGGCGTTCCTGCTCCACGACACCTGGGGCTTCCCGATCGACCTCACCCTGGAGATGGCCTCCGAACAGGGTCTGAGCGTCGACGAGGACGGCTTCCGCCGGCTGATGAAGGAGCAGCGCGACCGGGCCAAGGCCGACGCGCAGAAGAAGAAGACCGGCCACGCGGACCTGTCGGCCTACCGCGAGGTCGCCGACCGCTCCGGCGCCACCGAGTTCACCGGCTACGTCCTCGACCACGGCGAGGCCACCGTCGTCGGGCTGCTGGTCGACGGCGTGCCCTCGCCCGCCGCCACCGAGGGCGACGAGGTCGAGGTCGTCCTCGACCGCACCCCCTTCTACGCCGAGGGCGGCGGCCAGCTCGCCGACACCGGCCGCATCCGGCTGGACAGCGGCGCCGTCATCGAGGTCCGCGACGTGCAGCGCCCGGTGCCCGGCGTCAGCGTGCACAAGGGCGTCGTCCAGGTCGGCGAGGTCACCGTGGGCGCCGCCGCCCACGCCCAGATCGACCTGACCCGGCGCCGCGCCATCGCCCGCGCGCACAGCGCCACCCACCTCACCCACCAGGCGCTGCGCGACGCACTCGGCCCCACCGCGGCCCAGGCCGGATCGGAGAACTCGCCCGGCCGCTTCCGCTTCGACTTCGGCTCCCCGGCGGCGGTGCCCGGCACCGTGCTCTCCGACGTCGAGCAGAAGATCAACGAAGTGCTGGCCCGCGAACTCGACGTCACCGCCGAGGTGATGCCCATCGCGGAGGCCAAACGGCAGGGCGCCATCGCGGAGTTCGGCGAGAAGTACGGTGAGCACGTCCGCGTGGTGACCATCGGCGACTTCTCCAAGGAGCTGTGCGGCGGCACCCATGTGGGCAACACCGCCCAACTCGGCCTGGTCAAGCTGCTCGGCGAGTCCTCGATCGGCTCCGGGGTGCGCCGTGTCGAGGCGCTGGTCGGCGTCGACGCGTACAACTTCCTGGCCCGCGAGCACACCGTGGTCGCCCAGCTCACCGAACTGGTCAAGGGCCGCCCGGAGGAGCTGCCCGACCGGATCTCGGGGATGCTCGCCAAGCTCAAGGACGCCGAGAAGGAGATCGAGCGCTTCCGCGCCGAGAAGGTGCTCCAGGCCGCGGCCGGGCTCGCCGCCGGCGCCGAGGACGTCAAGGGCGTCGCCCTGGTCACCGGCACGGTGCCGGACGGCACCGGCGCGGACGACCTGCGCAAGCTGGTGCTCGACGTGCGGCAGCGGATCGGCGGCGGCCGGCCCGCGGTCGTCGCGCTCTTCACCGTGGCGGGCGGCCGCCCGCTGACGGTCATCGCGACCAATGACGCCGGGCGCGACCGCGGCCTGAAGGCCGGCGAGCTGGTCCGCACCGCGGCCAAGACGCTCGGCGGCGGGGGCGGCGGCAAGGACGACGTCGCCCAGGGCGGCGGCCAGAACCCGGCCGCGGTGCCCGAGGCGATCGAGGCCGTGCGGCGGCTCGTCGGCGAGAAGGCGTGACATGACCGAGCGGCGGCGGGGCGCGGAGCGCGGCCGGGAGCGGCCGCGGGCCCGGCGCTCCGCCGCGGGCCGGGGCGCGGCGCGGCCCGGCGCCTTCGGCGCGGACGGCCCGGGCAGCGGGGGCTCCGCAGACGGTACGGGTGGGCCGGGCGGTCCGGGCGGCTCGGCGGGCGGCGGCACCGGCGGTGCGGGCGGCACTGGCGGCTCCGGCGGGATCAGGCGCGGCCGCCGGCTCGCCGTGGACGTCGGCGACGCCCGGATCGGCGTGGCCTCCTGCGACCCCGACGGCATCCTCGCCACCCCCGTGGAGACCGTGCCCGGCCGCGACGTGCCCGCCGCGCAGCGCCGGCTGGCGGCCCTCGTCGGCGAGTACGAACCGATCGAGGTCGTCGTCGGCCTGCCCACCTCGCTGAACGGAACAGAAGGCCCGGCCGCCGTCAAGGTCCGCGCCTTTGCGTTCGCTGTGGCGAAAATCATCGCGCCGGTGCCGGTCCGCCTCGTGGACGAGCGGATGAGCACCGTCACGGCGACCCAGGGACTGCGCGCGTCGGGTGTCCGGGCGAAAAAGGGACGCTCCGTGGTCGACCAGGCGGCGGCTGTCGTTATCCTGCAAAGCGCCCTGGAAGCCGAGCGGGTGTCCGGCATCCCTCCGGGCGAGAACGTCGAAGTGGTCATCTGATCGCGATACGGTAACGTTCCGCGCGACACGGCGGTGCCTTCGGGCGCCGCCCGTTTCGCAAGGTCGGTGGACCTGATGCCGACCGCGTACCGACGGGACCGAGGGCCTACGCCCGAGCAGCCGTGGCGGACGACCGGGCACCGGTCCTCCGCAGTGGGTGCGAGCAGGAAGACCGACTGATGGATGCCGATGACTGACTACGGCCGGGGTTCCGGCTCAGAACCGTGGCACCCCGAGGACCCCCTCTTCGGCGACGTGTACGACCAGGGGTACCCCCAGCAGCAGCCCCAGCACTTCCCGCAGCAGGGCGACTGGCAGGACCCGTACGCCACCGGTCAGCAGCACCAGCAGTACCCGCAGCAGCCCCAGCAGGGCGGCTACCCGCAGCAGTACGACCAGCAGCAGTACCAGCAGCCGCCGCAGCAGCAGTACCCGCAGCAGGGGCACGTCCAGCACGGCTACCCGCAGCAGACCGGGTACGACGGCTACGACGCGTACGAGGGCTACGACACCGGCTCCTACCAACCCGGCCAGGCCGACGGCTACGTCCAGGACCCGTACGGCGGCCACCCGGCCCAGGACCCGTACGGGCAGCAGCAGCCGCAGCCCGGCTACTACGGCCAGCCGCAGCAACAGCCGCAGCAGCCCCAGCAGCAGGGCTACCCGCAGCAGGCCCCGTACCAGGGACAGCCCCAGCAGCAGCCCGAGCAGCCCCACCAGCAGCAACAACAGCCCCAGCAGCCTCAACCGCAGCAGGGCGGCGCCGGCCGGCCGGGCCAACCGGCGCAGCCCGCCGCCCGTACCGCCCCGGCCGAGACCGACTGGGACGCCGACACCGCGGACGACCCGCGCGACCACGCCTTCTTCGCCGACCACCGCGACGACGAGGACGACGACGACCGGCACGCGCCCGAGCAGAACCGGTCCGGCGGCCGCAGGTCCGGCCGTACCCAGGGCCAGCCCACCAAGAAGCGCCGCAGCGGCTGCGCCTGCGTGGTGGTGCTCGCCGTCCTGGTCGGCGGTGTCGGCGGAGTCGGCTACGTCGGCTACAACATGTACGAGAGCCGGTTCGGCCCGCCGCCGGACTTCTCGGGCAACGGCAGCGGGGACGTCCAGGTGAACATCCCCGCCGGCTCCACGACGACGACCATGGGGAACATCCTCAAGCAGGCCGGCGTCGTCAAGAGCGTCGGCGCCTTCACCAAGGCCGCGAACAAGGACCCCAAGGGCAACTTCATCCAGGCCGGCGTCTATGACCTGCACAAGCAGATGTCCGGTACCGCGGCCGTCACGATGATGCTCGACCCCAAGTCGCAGAACACCCTGATCATCGCCGAGGGCATGCGCGACAAGCAGATCTACGCGGCCATCGACGCCAAGCTGAAGCTGGCCGCGGGCACCACCGAGAAGACCGCGCACTCCCAGGCGAAGCAGCTCGGGCTGCCGTCCTGGGCGGACACCGACCCCGACATCTCCGACCCGCTGGAGGGCTTCCTCTTCCCCTCCCGCTACAGCATCGCCAAGGGCGAGAAGCCCGAGGTGCTGCTGAAGCAGATGATCGACGAGGCGACCAAGCAGTACGCCCAGTTCGACATGGCCGCGGAGGCGAAGAAGCAGGGCCTGAAGAACCCGCTCGAACTCGTCACGGTCGCCAGCCTCGTCCAGGCCGAGGGCAAGACCGACGAGGACTTCAAGAAGATGGCCAAGGTCGTCTACAACCGGATGGTGCCGAACAACCCGGAGACGCAGGGGCTGCTGCAGTTCGACTCGACGTACAACTACGTCAAGAACACCAGCAAGACGAACATCTCGACCGCCGAGGTCAACTCGCTGGACAGCCCCTACAACACCTACAAGCACCAGGGCCTGCCCCCCGGCCCGATCGGCAACCCCGGCGTCGACGCCCTCAAGGCGGCGATGGCGCCGGACAGCGGTGACTGGTGGTACTTCATCTCGCTGGACGGCAAGACCACCGACTTCACCCAGACCAAGGCCCAGTTCGACAAGCTCTACGACCAGTACAACTCCCAGTAGCAGGGCACTCTCCTTGGACCGCACCGCACGGCCGCACGACGGCGCCCCGCGCGCCGCCGTGCTCGGTTCCCCGATCGCGCACTCCCTCTCCCCGGTGCTGCACCGCGCCGCGTACGCCGCCCTGGGACTTTCCGAGCGGCGCTACGACCGCTTCGAGGTCGACGAGGTGGCGCTGCCCGGCTTCGTGGCCGGCCTCGACCCGGCGCAGTGGGCCGGGCTGTCGCTGACGATGCCGCTCAAGCGCGCGGTCATCCCGCTGCTCGACGCGGTCAGCGACACCGCCGCCTCGGTGGAGGCGGTCAACACCGTCGTGTTCGGCGCCGACGGGCGGCGGCACGGCGACAACACCGACATCCCCGGCATGGTCGCGGCGCTCGCCGAGCACGGCGTCACCTCGGTGCCGTCGGCCGCCGTGCTCGGCGCGGGCGCCACCGCGTCGTCCGCGCTCGCCGCCCTCGCCCGGATCTGCACCGGCGAGGTCACCGCCTACGTACGCGGCCCGGCCCGCGCCAAGGAGATGATCCGCTGGGGCGAGCGGCTCGGGGTGGACGTGCGCACCGCCGACTGGAGCGCCGCCGCCGACGCGCTGGCCGCGCCACTGGTCATCGCCACCACCCCCGCGGGCGCCGCCGACCACCTGGCCGCCGCGGTCCCGGCCGCCCCCGGCACCCTCTTCGACGTGCTCTACGAGCCGTGGCCGACGCCGCTGGCGGCCGCGTGGTCCGCCCGCGGCGGGCAGGTCGCCTCCGGCCTGGACCTGCTGGTCCACCAGGCCGTCCTCCAGGTCGAGCAGCACACCGGCCGCGCACCCGCCCCGCTCGCCGCGATGCGGGCCGCGGGCGAGGCGGCGCTGGCCGCCCGCGGCGGTCCGCTCCCCGGACAGGCGTCCTGACCCGCGGACGAAACGTGGGAGGATCGGCCCACAGGCACGGCCGTTTTCCAGGGAGCACCGTTGAGCAGATTGCGCTGGCTGACCGCGGGGGAGTCGCACGGACCCGCACTCGTCGCGACGCTGGAAGGACTGCCCGCCGGGGTGCCCGTCACCACCGCGATGGTGGCGGACGCGCTGGCCCGGCGCCGGCTCGGCTACGGCCGCGGCGCCCGGATGAAGTTCGAGCAGGACCAGGTCACCTTCCTCGGCGGTGTACGGCACGGCCGGACCATGGGCAGCCCCGTCGCGATCATGGTCGGCAACACCGAGTGGCCCAAGTGGGAGCAGGTGATGGCCGCCGACCCGGTCGACCCGGAGATCCTGGCCGGCCTGGCCCGCAACGCGCCGCTGACCCGCCCCCGCCCCGGCCACGCCGACCTGGCCGGCATGCAGAAGTACGACCTCGACGAGGCCCGCCCGGTGCTGGAGCGCGCCAGCGCCCGCGAGACCGCGGCCCGGGTCGCGCTCGGCGCCGTCGCCCGCTCCTACCTCAAGGAGACCGCGGGCATCGAGATCGTCTCCCACGTCGTCGAACTGGCCGCGGCGAAGGCCCCGTACGGGGTCGTGCCGGTGCCCGCGGACGAGGCGCGGCTGGACGCCGACCCGGTGCGCTGCCTGGACGCCGACGCGAGCAAGGCGATGGTCGCCGAGATCGACCAGGCCCACAAGGACGGCGACACCCTCGGCGGCGTCGTCGAGGTGCTGGTCTACGGCGCCCCGGTCGGCCTCGGCTCCCACGTGCACTGGGACCGGCGGCTGGACGCCCGCCTGGCCGGCGCGCTCATGGGCATCCAGGCCATCAAGGGCGTCGAGGTCGGCGACGGCTTCGACCTCGCCCGGGTGCCCGGGTCCAAGGCGCACGACGAGATCGTGCCCGGCCCCGACGGCATCCGCCGCGCCAGCGGCCGATCCGGCGGCACCGAGGGCGGCATGAGCACCGGCGAGGTGCTGCGGGTGCGCGCCGCGATGAAGCCGATCGCCACGGTGCCGCGCGCCCTGGCCACCGTGGACGTCGTCACCGGCGAGCCCGCGCAGGCCCACCACCAGCGCTCCGACGTGTGCGCGGTGCCCGCCGCCGGGATCGTCGCCGAGGCGATGGTCGCGCTGGTGCTCGCCGACGCCGTCGCGGAGAAGTTCGGCGGGGACTCCGTCGCGCAGACCCGGCGCAACGTGCGGGACTTCCTCGACCACCTGGCCATCCGGTGACCGCGCCCGTCGTCGTGCTGGTCGGCCCGCCCGGGGCGGGCAAGACCACCGTCGGCCGCGCCGTGGCCGCGCTGCTCGGCGTCGCCTACCGCGACACGGACGAGGACGTCGTCCAGGCCGCGGGCAAGCCGATCGCGGACATCTTCGTCGACGACGGGGAGCCGCACTTCCGCGCGCTGGAGCGGGCCGCCGTCGCCGCCGCGCTCTCCGAACACGACGGGGTGCTCTCCCTCGGCGGCGGCGCCGTGATGGACGACGGCACCCGCGCGCTGCTCGCCGGGCGGCCCGTCGTCTTCCTCGACGTCAGCCTGCACGACGCGGTGCGACGGGTCGGCCTGGACGCCCCCCGCCCGCTGCTCGCGATCAACCCGCGGCAGCGCTGGCGCGAACTGATGGAACAGCGCCGCCCGCTGTACACCGAGGTGGCCCGCGCGGTGGTCGACACCGCGGACCGCGGCACCGACGAGGTGGCGGCGGCGGTATTGGACGCACTGGAACTGAAGGACGCATGAGTCACGACGAAGCGCGCGACAGCAACGGCGAGACCGGCCAGGAGTGGAGCGGCGCGACACCGCCCACCCGTATCCAGGTCGGCGGCACCGCCGGCACCGAACCGTACGAGGTACTGGTCGGCCACCAGCTGCTCGGCGAACTGCCCGGGCTGATCGGACCGAAGGCGCTGCGCGTGGCGGTGCTGCACCCCGAGGCGCTCGCCGGCACCGGTGAGGCGATCCGGCAGGATCTGGCCGAGCAGGGCTACCAGGCCGTCGCGATCCAGCTGCCGAACGCCGAGGAGGCCAAGACCGCCGAGGTCGCGGCGTACTGCTGGAAGGCGCTCGGCCAGACCGGGTTCACCCGCAGCGACGTGGTGGTGGGCGTCGGCGGCGGCGCCACCACCGACCTCGCCGGGTTCGTCGCCGCGACCTGGCTGCGCGGGGTGCGCTGGATCGCGGTGCCCACCACGGTGCTCGGCATGGTGGACGCGGCCGTGGGCGGCAAGACCGGCATCAACACCGCCGAGGGCAAGAACCTCGTCGGCGCCTTCCACCCGCCGGCCGGCGTGCTGTGCGACCTGTCCGCGCTGACCTCGCTGCCGCGCAACGACTACGTCAGCGGCCTCGCCGAGGTGATCAAGGCCGGCTTCATCGCCGACCCGGCCATCCTCGACCTGGTGGAGTCCGACCCGCAGGCCGCGAGCGACCCGGCCGGCCCGCACACCGCCGAACTCGTCGAGCGCGCCATCCGCGTCAAGGCCGAGGTGGTCTCCGCGGACCTGAAGGAGTCCGGGCTGCGCGAGATCCTCAACTACGGCCACACCCTCGCCCACGCCATCGAGAAGAACGAGCGATACAACTGGCGGCACGGCGCCGCGGTCTCCGTCGGCATGGTCTTCGCCGCCGAACTCGGCCGCCTGGCCGGGCGGTTGGACGACGCGACCGCCGACCGGCACCGCGCCGTGCTCGGCTCCGTCGGGCTGCCGCTGACCTACCGCGGCGACCAGTGGCCGCGGCTGCTGGAGACCATGAAACTCGACAAGAAGTCCCGCGGCGACCTGCTGCGCTTCATCGTCCTGGACGGCCTGGCCAAGCCCACCGTCCTGGAGGGCCCCGACCCCGCGGTCCTGCTCGCCGCCTACGGTGAGGTGACCGCGTGACCGCCCGCCCCGTGCTGGTGCTCAACGGCCCCAACCTCGGCCGCCTCGGCTCCCGCGAGCCCGACGTCTACGGCTCCACCTCGTACGCCGGCCTCGTCGAGACCTGCCGGCAGCTCGGCGCGGAACTCGGCCTGGACGTCGAGGTCCGCGAGACCAACGACGAGGCCGAACTCATCGGCTGGCTGCACGAAGCGGCCGACGGCAAGGTGCCCGTCGTCATCAACCCGGGCGCGTTCACGCACTACTCGTACGCGATGCGCGACGCCGCGGCGCAGCGCACCGCGCCCCTGATCGAGGTGCACATCTCCAACCCGCACACGCGGGAGGAGTTCCGGCACACGTCGGTGCTCTCCGCGGTCGCCTCCGGGGTCGTCGCCGGGTTCGGCATCGGTTCCTACCGGCTGGCGCTGCGCGCGGTGGCCGAGGAAGCGGCGGGCTGACCGCCCGGGCGGCACCCCCGTCCAGGGGTGCCGCCCCATGAAGGGTTCCCTTGCGGGCAGGGGTGGTTGGGCGAGAGCCGGGGCGCACGGTACCGTTCAAGCGCGGCGCGCCGTGGTCACACAGAGCGAACCGCACAGACCTCGGGTACGGGATGGAGTGGCCGACATGCAGCACGCCGTGGGGGCGCCCCAGCCGCCCGGCCCGGGTCAGGGCCCCCCGCCCCCGCCGGGCCCTGCGCCCGCACCGAGCCAGACCGGCAGCACCGGTCACTTTCCGATGCCGCCGCCCGCCCCCGTGCAGGCGCCCACCGCCCCCGCGGGCGGCTCGCTGCCCGGGGCCGCGCACGGCCCCATAGCGGTGCTGCTCATCGGCGCGGCCGGCGCGGGCAAGACCACGATCGCCCGGCACTGGGCCGACCACCGGGGCGTCCCCACCGCCCACATCAGCCTCGACGACGTACGGGAGTGGGTCCGCTCCGGTTTCGCCGACCCGCAGGCCGGGTGGAACGAGAACTCCGAGGCGCAGTACCGCCTCGCCCGCCGCACCTGCGGCTTCGCCGCGCGCAACTTCCTCGCCAACGGGGTGTCCTGCATCATCGACGACGCGGTCTTCCCCGACCGGCCCACCGTCGGACTCGGCGGCTGGAAGCGGCACGTGGGGCCCGGGCTGCTGCCCGTCGTCCTCCTGCCCGGCCTCGACATCGTTCTCACCCGCAACGCCGAACGCTCCGGCAACCGCCGGCTCTCCGACGAGGAGGTCGCCCGTATCCACGGGCGCATGGCCGGCTGGTACGGCTCCGGCCTCCCCATCATCGACAACTCCCACCTTGACGTCGAAGCGGCCTCCGCGGCCCTCGACCGCGTAGTAACCCGCAGCCTCCAAGGCCCCCCCATCTGGTAACACGGCCCCCCTCCCGGCACGCACTTGCCCCCGGGCCCCTTACGGTGCGTGCCTGTCTGCGGGTGCGCTGTGGTTGTTCGCGCAGTTCCCCGCGCCCCTGGCACCGTGCGTGTTGCGGTGCGTGCTTGTGTGCGGGTGCGCTGTGGCTGGGCGCGCAGTTCCCCGCGCCCCTGGGCATGTGCGGCCTGTACCCGGCGACGGCGGGCAACCGCAACAAGGGGCGCGGGGAACTGCGCGCCCAGCCCTCCACCGTCCGGCACCCGGCGGCCAAGCAGAAACCCTCGCGGCGGGGAGCCGCAGCGCCCACCGAGGCGCACCCGGGAGCGGATCGGAACCCTCGCGGCGGGGAGCCGCAGCGCCCACCCGAGGCGCACCCGGGGGACAAGCAGGAACTCCCGCGGCGGGGGCCGGGGACCGCCCCCCAAGAGAAGGTCCCGGGGGAGGGGCGGGGCTGGGCGGGGGGTCCTGTTACCCCCGGAGGGACTCGTGGGGAGGCCAAGCCGCGAACCGCGTCGTAGGCTCGCGACATGGCGGAGGTGCATACGGTACGCAGAGCACGACTGCGCGAGCGCTGCGCCGCGGCAGACGCGGCCGCCGCGCTGGTGACGCTGCCCGCGAACGTGCGGTACCTGACCGGCTGCGCCCCGCCCGGCGCGGCTCTCCTGGTCGGCCCGGGCGCCGACGACACCCTCGTCCACCTGCGCCCCCCACCGGACGACACCACGCAGCCCACGGACGACCTGCGCAACGTCGTGCTCCCCTCGCCGGAGGCGGACGCCGCCGTCGCGGCCGCGGACCTCGCCCGCCAGCAGCACGCCGACGGCCTCGCCGTGGAGGAGCACCACCTCACCGTCACCCGCCACCGCGCCCTGCGCTCCGTGGCGCCGCAGGTGCACCTCACCGACCTGGGCGGCGCCGTCGAGCAGCTCCGCCTGATCAAGGACGAGCACGAGATCGCCAGCCTGCGCATCGCCGCGGAGATCACCGACCAGGCCCTGGGCGAACTGCTGGAGTCGATCCTGGTCGGCCGCACCGAACGGCACCTCGCGCTGGAACTGGAGCGCCGCCTCGTCGACCACGGCGCCGACGGCCCGGCCTTCGCCACGTGCATCGGCACCGGCCCGCACTCGGGGGCAGCCCGCCACGTCCCGACCGACCGCCGCGTGGAGGAGGGCGACTTCCTCACCGTACGGCTCGGCGCGTGCTACCACGGCTACCGCTGCGAGGTGAGCCGCACCTTCGTGATCGGCAGCGCCCCCGCCTCGTGGCAGATCGAGCTGTACGACCTGGTGTTCGCCGCCCAGCGGGCCGGCCGCGAGGTGCTCGCACCCGGTGTGGCCTGCCGCGACGTGGACCGCGCCACCCGCGACCCGCTGCGCGCGGCGGGCCACGAGGAGGGCCTTGCGGCATGGACCGGACACGGTGTCGGCCTGGAAATCGACGAGGACCCTCAGTTGTCACCCGCGGCCGTGGGTAAACTGGACGCTTGCGTGCCGGTCACCGTCGAACCGGGAGTCCACCTTCCGGGCCGCGGCGGTGTCCGCATCGGCGACACACTCGTCGTACGCCCCACGGCGGACGGCGGACCCGAGCTACTCACCATCACGACCAAGGAACTCCTCGCGCTGTGACCACCCCGTGGTCGGGCCGGGCGGCACGTCCTCGGTCCCGAAGCAGCACTTTCAGGAGATTCCGCAACCGTGGCCACCACGAACGACCTCAAGAACGGCCTCGTGCTCAAGCTCGAGGGCGGCCAGCTCTGGACCGTAGTCGAGTTCCAGCACGTCAAGCCCGGCAAGGGCCCCGCCTTCGTGCGCACCAAGCTGAAGCACGTGCTCTCCGGCAAGGTCGTCGACAAGACCTTCAACGCCGGCCTCAAGGTCGAGACGGCCAACGTCGACAAGCGCGGTATGCAGTTCTCCTACAAGGACGGCGCCGACTTCGTCTTCATGGACACCGAGACGTACGACCAGATCATCGTGAGCCCCGAGGTGGTCGGCGACGCCGCGAACTACCTGCTCGAGGGCTTCGACGCGGTCGTGGCGATGTACGAGGGCTCCGCGCTCTACGTCGAGCTGCCCGCCTCGGTCGAGCTGGTCATCGACTACACCGAGCCCGGTGTGCAGGGCGACCGCTCCACCGGCGGCTCCAAGCCCGCCCGTCTGGAGACCGGCTACGAGATCGCGGTGCCGCTCTTCATCACCACCGGTGAGAAGGTCAAGGTCGACACCCGCACCGGCGACTACCTCGGCCGGGTGAACAGCTAACCGTGGCTGCCCGCAACAAGGCCCGCAAGCGCGCGTTCCAGATCCTCTTCGAGGCCGAGCAGCGGGGCGCGACTCCCACGGTCGTGATGGCGGACTGGATTCGGCTCGCCCGGACCGACGACCGGCAGCCGCCGGTCACCGCGTACACGATGCAGCTCGTCGAGGGCTACACCGCGCACGCCGAGCGGATCGACGAGCTGATCGCCGGGTACGCCGTCGGCTGGACGCTGGACCGGATGCCGACCGTGGACCGCAACGTGCTGCGGCTCGGCACCTACGAGCTGATCTGGGAGGACGACGTGCCCGACGCGGTCGTCCTCGACGAGGCGGTGCAGCTCGCCAAGGAGTTCTCCACGGACGAGTCGCCGTCGTTCGTCAACGGCCTGCTGGGCCGGCTGATGGAGCTGAAGCCCACCCTGAAGCGGTAACCGGACCCGCCGGGGCCGTGCTTTCCGCCGGCTCCGGGACCACCTGCCGGTGGTGGGCCGCCCGCACCGCTCCCCGACGCCCCTCGGGGTGCCGTCCGCCACGTGAGGACGGCACCCCTGAGGGGCGTCGGCGTTTCCCGCGCCCGGAAAACCCGGTGCGGTCGGCGCGACCGCTGCCCTACAGTCGGTCGCGCCAGGAGCCGTTGGAGACGCGAGAGGGGAGCAGGCCGTGCGCCACCGCACTGCTGCCACTGTTCCCCAGGCCGGCCACGAGGTGCTGCTTCTGTCCACCTCCGCCCGGTGCCCGCTGCGCGCCCGGCACCGGAAGTCCGCGACGACGGCCTGACGTCCGTACACCCGACGTCCGCACCACCCCCGGCACCACCCGGCCCGGCCGTGCCGTCCGCGCATCGCGCTGCCCTGTTCAGGACCCGTCCCGAAAGGCCCGACGGCCATGCGCAGCACCCCGCTTCTCCGTACCCCCGTTCCGCGTACGCCTCTTCCCCGCCCCGCCGGCCCCCTCGCCGCCGTACGCAACCTCGGCATCCTCGCCCACGTCGACGCCGGGAAGACCACCGTCACCGAGCGGTTCCTCTTCCTGACCGGCGCCACCCACAGGCGCGGCGAGGTGCACGACGGCACCACCGTCACCGACTTCGACCCGCAGGAACGCGACCGCGGCATCACCATCTTCGCCGCCGCGGCCAGTTGCGACTGGGCCGGCCACCGCATCAACCTGATCGACACCCCCGGGCACGTCGACTTCGCCGACGAGGTCGAACGCTCCCTGCGGGTGCTCGACGGCGCAATCGCGGTGTTCGACGCGGTCGCCGGGGTGGAGCCGCAGAGCGAGTCGGTGTGGCGGCAGGCCGACCGGCACCGCGTGCCGAGGATCGCGTTCGTCAACAAGCTCGACCGGGCCGGCGCCGACCTGGACACGGCCGTGGCGTCGATCCGGCAGCGGCTGCACCCGGTACCGCTGGCCGTACAGCTGCCGATCGGACGCGAGGACGGCTTCACCGGCGTGGTGGACCTGGTCGCGATGAACGCGCTGACCTGGGACGACGCCGGACGGATGGCCGTGGGCGCGGTACCGGACGGGCTGCTGGTGGAGGCCCGGCGGCGGCGCCGGCTGCTGGAGGAGGCCGTCGCGGAGCTGCACCCGGAAGCGCTGGAGGAGTTCTGCGCGCACACCGCGCTGCGGGACGGGACGCTCGCCGCGGCCCTGCGCGACCTCACCCGCGGGGGCGGGGCCGTGGTGGTGCTGTGCGGCTCGGCGTACCGCAACCGCGGGATCGAGCCGCTGCTCGACGCGGCCGTGGCCTACCTGCCCTCGCCGCTGGACGTACCGCCGGTGCGCGGCACGTCCGCCGGGCGGGGGAGCGCGGCCGGGCCGGAGGGCGCCGAGGAGCGCCCGGCCGACCCCGAAGCGCCGTTCGCGGGACTGGTGTTCAAGGTGAACTCGACCGCCACCGGGCGGCTGACGTTCCTCCGGGTCTACTCGGGCACGCTGCGGAAGGGGGACGCGGTGCTGGACGCGGGCGCCGGACGCACCGAGCGGGTCGGGCGCATCCTGCGGGTGCGGGCCGACCGGCACACCGAGTCGGAGCAGGCGGTGGCCGGCGACATCGTGGCCGTCGTCGGCGTGAAGGCCGCGCGCGCCGGGGCGACGCTGTGCGCGCCGGCGGCCCCGCTGGTGCTCGAACCGCCCTCGGCGGCCGAGCCGGTGGTGTCCGTCGCGGTCGAGGCACGCCGCAGCGGCGACACCGGGCGGCTGGCGGTGGCGCTGGCCCGGCTGGTCGAGGAGGACCCGTCACTGGTGGTGCGGACCGACCCGGAGAGCGGGCAGACCGTGCTGTCGGGGAGGGGCGAACTCCACCTGGAGGTGGCGGTGGAGAAGATCCGCCGCGCCCAGGGGCTGGAGGTCGCGGTCGGCCGGCCGCAGGTCGCCTACCGGGAGACGGTCGTCCGCGGGGTGACCGGTGTGGTGTACCGGCACGTCAAACAGGACGGCGGCGCCGGGCAGTTCGCCCATGTCGTGCTCGACGTCGAGCCGCTGCGGCCCGCCGCCGGGCAGGGGGAAGGAGAGCAGGACGGTACGCAGGAGGGGTTCGTGTTCGTCTCGACGGTGGTCGGCGGGCGGGTGCCGCGGGAGTACGTGCGCGCGGTGGAAGACGGCTGCCGCGACGCGCTCGCCGAGGGCCCGGTCGGCGGGCACCCGGTCACGGGGGTGCGGGTCACGCTCACCGACGGGGCGACCCATCCCAAGGACTCCTCCGAGACGGCCTTCCGTGCCGCGGGCCGCTTCGCGCTGCGGGCGGCGCTGCGGGCCTCGGCGGCGGTGGTGCTGGAGCCGCTGGTCGAGGTCACGGTGACCGTGCCGGACGACGCGGTCGGCGGTGTGCTCGGCGACCTCGCGGCCCGGCGCGGCCGGGTCACCGGCTCCACCGCCCGCGCGGGCACCTCCGTGGTCACCGCCGCGGTGCCGCTGGCCGAGCTGTTCGGCTACGCGACGCGCCTGCGCAGCCGTACCCGGGGCCGCGGCACCTTCACCACCCGCCCGGCCGGGTACGCCCCGGCCCCGGCAGGCGCGGCGAGTGCCGGGAGCTGACGGTCAGTACACGGCGGCTCCGCCCGGCCGGGAAAGGCCCAGCCGCCCGGGCGGAGCCGCCGGAAACGCCCGCGCCCGGCGCGGCGGCCCGTGAGGGGCGCCGCGCCGGGCGCGGGGACGTTTCTGCAACGGCGATGCCGCTTGAACGGTCAGCTCTCCTCGTGCTGCACCGCTCGGCGGGCGTCCGCGTCGAGGACGCCCCACGAGATCAGCTGCTCGGTCAGCACCGAGGGCGACTGGTCGTAGATGACCGCGAGGGTGCGCAGGTCGTCCTGGCGGATCGACAGCACCTTGCCGTTGTAGTCGCCGCGCTGGCTCTGGATGGTGGCCGCGTAGCGCTGGAGGGGGCCGGCCTTCTCCGGCGGGACCTGGGACAGCCGCTCCAGGTCGAGCACCAGCTTCGGCGGCGGCTCGGCGGCACCGCCGGGCGTGGTCCCGGGCAGCAGCTCCTGCACCGGGACGCCGTAGAAGTCGGCGAGCTCGGCGAGGCGCTGCACGGTCACGGCGCGGTCGCCGCGCTCGTACGACCCCACGACCACGGCCTTCCAGCGGCCCTGGGACTTCTCCTCGACGCCGTGCAGGGACAGGCCCTGCTGCGTGCGGATGGCACGGAGTTTTGCTCCGAGCTGTTTGGCGTAATCGCTGGACATATGGCTCCCCGGACGGAAACTCGGTGACTCACTGTGAGGTTACGCAGCGTAATCCGGGCTCGTCAAGCGGAAAGCGTCCGACCGGGCCCTGACCTGGGCCGTCCCGGTCGCCTGGTACGGTGGGGGACGTACTTCCAGACGTCCTTTAAGGCCCGTCCCGTGAGGCGGGGAAGGAGGTCCCCGACCCATGGTCGACGACCGCAGCACCACCACGAGCACGGCACCCGGCGGCAGCGCCAGAGCCGAAAGTGCCGGCACCGCCCGCCCCGTGCTCGAAGCCCCGGACATCGCCCGGGTGCTCACCCGCATCGCCCACGAGATCGTCGAACGCGCCAAGGGCGCCGACGACGTGGTGCTCCTCGGCATCCCCACCCGCGGGGTCTTCCTCGCCCGCCGGCTCGCCGACAAGCTCGCCGAGATCACCGGCCGCGCCGCCGCCGTCGGCTCGCTCGACATCACGATGTACCGCGACGACCTGCGGCTGCACCCGCCGCGCGCGCTCGCCCGCACCGACATCCCCGGCGACGGCGTCGACGGCCGCCTGGTGGTCCTCGTCGACGACGTGCTCTTCTCCGGCCGCACCATCCGCGCCGCCCTCGACGCGCTCGGCGACATCGGCCGCCCGCGCGCGGTCCAGCTCGCGGTGCTGGTCGACCGCGGCCACCGCGAGCTGCCGATCCGCGCGGACTACGTCGGCAAGAACCTGCCCACCTCGCTGCGCGAGACGGTCAAGGTGCTGCTCGCGGAGGAGGACGGCCGCGACAGCGTGCTGCTCGGCCAGAAGGACCCGGGCCCGCGCGCGGGCCACACCGCGGACGGCTAGCGCCCTTCGCACGGCGGCCCGCGCCCGCACCCGCCTGCGGCGCCGCCCGCGCCGGAGCCCGCAGCGCACCGCAGCGCACCGCCGCACCCGGCTGCGGCACGCCCCGGCCGCGCCGCCGGACCGCACGCCGCGCCCCGCCCCGCGCGCCCGCCCCTGCCCGTACCGACCGAGCCCGCACGCCCGGCCGACCGCGCCCGGGTGCGAACCCCCACCGCACCCGCCCGCCCGGCCACCCAGCCCCCGGAGCCCCCTGCATGAAGCGCCACCTGATCTCGGCCGCGGACCTCACCCGCGACGACGCCATCCTCGTCCTGGACACCGCCGAGGAGATGGCCCGCGTCGCCGACCGGCCGATCAAGAAGCTGCCCACCCTGCGCGGCCGCACCGTCGTGAACCTCTTCTTCGAGGACTCGACCCGCACCCGCATCTCCTTCGAGGCCGCCGCGAAACGGCTGTCGGCCGACGTCATCAACTTCTCCGCCAAGGGCTCCTCGGTCTCCAAGGGCGAGTCGCTGAAGGACACCGCGCTCACCCTGGAGGCGATGGGCGCCGACGCGGTCGTCATCCGCCACCACTTCTCCGGCGCCCCGCACCGGCTGGCCACCTCCGGCTGGATCAACGCCTCCGTGGTCAACGCCGGCGACGGCACCCACGAGCACCCCACCCAGGCCCTGCTGGACGCGCTGACCATGCGCCGCCACCTCTCGGGCGTCGGCCGCGGCCTCGACGGCCGCCGGATCACCGTCGTCGGCGATGTGCTGCACAGCCGGGTCGCCCGCTCCAACGTGCAGCTGCTGACCACCCTGGGCGCCGAGGTCACCCTGGTCGCGCCGCCGACGCTGCTGCCGATCGGCGTCGAGACCTGGCCCTGCACGGTCTCCTACGACCTGGACGCGGTGCTCGCGACGTCCGACGCGGTGATGATGCTGCGGGTCCAGCGCGAGCGGATGAACGCCGCGTTCTTCCCCACCGAGCGCGAGTACGCCCGCCGCTACGGCCTGGACGGGCTGCGGATGGCGGCGCTGCCCGAGCACGCGATCGTCATGCACCCCGGCCCGATGAACCGCGGCATGGAGATCACCGCCGAGGTCGCCGACTCGCCCCGCTGCACCGCCGTCGAGCAGGTCGCCAACGGCGTCAGCACCCGGATGGCCGTGCTCTACCTGCTGCTCGGCGGCTCGGAGCCGGCGATCGCCCCGGCCCGTACCGAGCCCGCCCCACCTGCCGAGCCCGCCCGGCCCGCCGTCAGCAGCGCGGCCGGCACCGCCACCGAAGCCGCCCGTACCGAGGAGAGCAAGTGACGATGAGCAAGATCCTGATCCGCGGTGCACGGCTGCTCGGCGGCGAGACCCAGGACGTCCTGATCGACGGCGAGAAGGTCGAGGCGGTCGGCGCCGGCCTGTCCGGCGAGGGCGCCGACGTCGTCGACGTCGTCGACGGCACCGGCCGCATCCTGCTGCCCGGCCTGGTCGACCTCCACACCCACCTGCGCGAACCCGGCCGCGAGGACTCCGAGACGGTGCTGACCGGCACCCGCGCCGCGGCCGTCGGCGGCTACACGGCCGTACACGCCATGGCCAACACCTTCCCCGTCGCCGACACCGCGGGCGTCGTGGAGCAGGTCTGGCGGCTCGGCAAGGAGTCCGGGTACTGCGACGTGCAGCCGGTCGGCGCCGTCACCGTGGGCCTGGCCGGCAAGCAGCTCGCCGAACTGGGCGCGATGGCCGACTCCGCCGCCGGGGTGCGGGTCTTCTCCGACGACGGCAAGTGCGTGGACGACGCGGTGATCATGCGCCGCGCGCTGGAGTACGTGAAGGCGTTCGACGGCGTCGTCGCCCAGCACGCCCAGGAGCCGCGGCTGACCGAGGGCGCCCAGATGAACGAGGGCACCGTCTCCGGCGAGCTCGGCCTGACCGGCTGGCCGGCGGTCGCCGAGGAGTCGATCATCGCCCGGGACGTGCTGCTCGCCGCGCACGTCGGCTCCCGCGTGCACATCTGCCACCTGTCCACGGCCGGCTCGGTCGAGATCGTCCGCTGGGCGAAGTCCAAGGGCTGGGACGTCACCGCCGAGGTCACCCCGCACCACCTGCTGCTCACCGACGAACTGGTGCGCAGCTACGACCCCGTCTACAAGGTCAACCCGCCGCTGCGCACCGAGGCCGACGTGCTGGCGCTGCGCGAGGCGCTCGCCGACGGCACCATCGACTGCGTCGCCACCGACCACGCCCCGCACCCGCACGAGGACAAGGACTGCGAGTGGTCCGCGGCCGCCATGGGCATGGTCGGCCTGGAGACCGCGCTGTCGGTGGTGCAGCACACCATGGTCGACACCGGGCTGCTGGACTGGGCCGGTGTCGCCGACCGCATGTCGGCCCGGCCCGCGGCCATCGGACGGCTCGAAGGACACGGCCGGCCGATCGCCCCCGGCGAGCCCGCCAACCTGGTGCTGCTCGATCCCGCATACCGTGGAACCGTCAACCCCGCGGACTTCGCCTCCCGCAGCCGCAACACCCCCTACGCGGGGCGCGAGCTGCCCGGCCGGGTCATCGCGACCTTCCTGCGGGGCCGTGCGACGGTCATGGACGGGAAGCTCACGTGACGACTCTGACAGCGCTGGCGGCCACCGCCGCCGAGGGCGGCAAGCACTCCGCGAAGGTCACCCACTGGACCGACCGGCTCGGCTGGATCGTCGGCCTGGCCCTGGTGATCGGCCTGGTCTACTGGCTGATGCGGCAGGGCTGGCAGTGGCGCCGCACCCTGCAAGGCGGCCTGCCCGAGTTGCCGCCCGCCCCCGCCGACGCCGCCGAACTGGGCGCACCGCTGCTGGTCGCCGACGGCCGCTACCACGGCTCGACCACCGCCGGGCAGTGGCTGGACCGGATCGTCGCGCACGGCCTGGGCGTCCGCAGCAGGGCCCGTCTCACCCTGACCGCGCGCGGCCTGCTGGTCGAGCGCACCGGCGCCCCCGGCTTCCTGGTGCCGGCCGCCGCCCTGCGCGGCGCCCGGCTGGACCAGGCCATCGCGGGGAAGGTGCTGCCCGAAGGCGGCCTGCTGGTCGTCACCTGGGAGCACGGCGGCACCCTGATCGACTCCGGCTTCCGCGCCGAGCACGCCGCGGACCACCCGGCCTGGGCCCAGGCGATCACCGAGCTGAGCGGCGACCGGGCCGTGACATTCACCACCGAAGCCGTGGCAACGACCACCGAAAAGGAAGGCGCACGATGACGACCTCCACCCGGGCGGCCACCGCGCCCGCCGTACTCGTACTGGAGGACGGCCGCATCTTCCGCGGCCGCGCCTACGGGGCCGTGGGGGAGACCTTCGGCGAGGCCGTGTTCTCCACCGGCATGACCGGCTACCAGGAGACCCTGACCGACCCGTCCTACCACCGCCAGGTCGTCGTCATGACCGCCCCGCACGTGGGCAACACCGGCGTCAACGACGAGGACCCCGAGTCCCGCCGGATCTGGGTCGCCGGCTACGTGGTGCGCGACCCCGCCCGCGTCCCGTCCAACTGGCGCTCCCGGCGCTCCCTGGACGACGAGCTGTCCGCGCAGGGCGTGGTCGGCATCAGCGGCATCGACACCCGCGCCCTCACCCGCCACCTGCGCGAGCGCGGCGCGATGCGGGTCGGCATCTTCTCCGGCCCCGCGCTCCAGGCCGGCCCGGCCGACGACGCGGCCCTGGTGGACCGGGTCCGCCAGGCCCCCCAGATGACCGGCGCGGACCTGTCCGCCGAGGTCGCCACCGCCGAGTCCTACGTCGTCCCCGCGATCGGCACCAAGCGCTTCACCGTCGCCGCCCTCGACCTGGGCATCAAGGGCATGACCCCGCACCGCCTGGCCGAGCGCGGCGTCGAGGTGCACGTGCTGCCGGCCACCGCCACCGTCGAGGAGGTCTACGCGACCAACCCCGACGGGGTGTTCCTGTCCAACGGCCCCGGCGACCCCGCCACCGCCGACCTCACCGTCATCAAGGCGGTCCTGGAGCGCGGCACCCCGCTGTTCGGCATCTGCTTCGGCAACCAGCTCCTCGGCCGCGCCCTGGGCTTCGGCACCTACAAGCTCAAGTACGGCCACCGCGGCATCAACCAGCCCGTGCAGGACCGCGCCACCGGCAAGGTCGAGGTCACCGCGCACAACCACGGCTTCGCCGTCGACGCCCCCCTCGACCAGGTCAGCGACACCCCGTACGGGCGCGCCGAGGTCAGCCACGTCTGCCTCAACGACAACGTCGTGGAGGGGCTGCGGCTGCTCGACAAGCCCGCCTTCAGCGTCCAGTACCACCCCGAGGCCGCCGCCGGCCCGCACGACGCCGCCTACCTGTTCGACCGCTTCACCGCTTTGATGAGCACCGTCTCGATGGAGGGCCAGCGTGCCTAAGCGCACCGATATCCAGTCCGTCCTGGTCATCGGCTCCGGCCCGATCGTCATCGGCCAGGCCGCCGAGTTCGACTACTCCGGCACCCAGGCGTGCCGGGTCCTGAAGGCCGAGGGCCTGCGGGTCGTCCTGGTCAACTCCAACCCCGCCACGATCATGACCGACCCGGAGATCGCCGACGCCACCTACGTCGAGCCGATCACCCCGGAGTACGTCGAGAAGATCATCGCCAAGGAGCGGCCCGACGCGCTGCTGCCCACCCTGGGCGGCCAGACCGCGCTGAACACCGCGATCGCCCTGCACGAGAGCGGCGTGCTCGCCGAACACGGCGTGGAGCTGATCGGCGCCAACGTCGAGGCCATCCACAAGGGCGAGGACCGCGACCTGTTCAAGGGCGTCGTGGAGGCGGTACGGCAGAAGATCGGGCACGGCGAGTCCGCCCGCTCGGTGATCTGCCACTCCATGGACGATGTGCTCGCCGGCGTGGACACCCTCGGCGGCTACCCCGTCGTGGTCCGGCCCTCCTTCACCATGGGCGGCGCCGGCTCCGGCTTCGCCCACGACGAGGCCGAGCTGCGCCGCATCGCCGGCCAGGGCCTGACGCTCTCGCCGACCACCGAGGTGCTCCTGGAGGAGTCCATCCTCGGCTGGAAGGAGTACGAGCTGGAGCTGATGCGCGACAAGCACGACAACGTCGTGGTGGTCTGCTCCATCGAGAACTTCGACCCGATGGGCGTGCACACCGGCGACTCGATCACCGTGGCGCCCGCGATGACCCTCACCGACCGCGAGTACCAGATCCTGCGCGACATCGGCATCGCGGTGATCCGCGAGGTCGGCGTCGACACCGGCGGCTGCAACATCCAGTTCGCGGTGAACCCCGAGGACGGCCGGGTCATCGTCATCGAGATGAACCCCCGCGTCTCCCGCTCCTCCGCGCTCGCCTCCAAGGCCACCGGCTTCCCGATCGCGAAGATCGCCGCGCGCCTCGCCGTCGGCTACACCCTCGACGAGATCCCCAACGACATCACCGAGCAGACCCCGGCGTCCTTCGAACCCACCCTGGACTACGTGGTGGTGAAGGTCCCGCGGTTCGCCTTCGAGAAGTTCCCGGCCGCCGACGCCAGCCTGACCACCACCATGAAGTCGGTGGGCGAGGCGATGGCGATCGGCCGCAACTTCACCGAGGCGCTCAACAAGGCTCTGCGCTCGCTGGAGCGCAAGGGCTCGCAGTTCGACTTCGCCACCCCGGTCGACCCGGCCGCCAAGGACGAGCTGCTGGCGGTCGCGGGCGTGCCCACCGACGGCCGGATCAACGCCGTGATGACCGCGATCCGGGCTGGCGCCACCCCCCAGGAGGTCTTCGACGCCACCAGGATCGACCCGTGGTTCGTCGACCAGCTCTTCCTGGTCAAGGAGATCGCCGACGAGCTGGCCGCCGCCGACCAGCTCGACCCGCAGGTGCTCGCCGAGGCCAAGCGGCACGGCTTCTCCGACGCGCAGATCGCCGCGATCCGCGACCTGCGCGAGGACGTCGTCCGCGAGGTCCGGCACACCCTGGGCCTGCGCCCGGTGTACAAGACCGTCGACACCTGCGCCGCCGAGTTCGCCGCCCGCACGCCGTACTTCTACTCCTCCTACGACGAGGAGACCGAGGTCGCGCCGCGCACCCGCCCGGCAGTGATCATCCTCGGCTCCGGGCCCAACCGGATCGGCCAGGGCATCGAGTTCGACTACTCCTGCGTGCACGCCTCCTTCGCGCTGCACGACGCCGGGTACGAGACCGTGATGGTCAACTGCAACCCCGAGACCGTCTCCACCGACTACGACACCTCCGACCGGCTCTACTTCGAGCCGCTCACCTTGGAGGACGTGCTGGAGATCGTGCACGCCGAGAGCGTCGCCGGCCCGATCGCGGGCGTCATCGTGCAGCTCGGCGGGCAGACCCCGCTCGGCCTGGCGCAGGCGCTGAAGGACAACGGCGTGCCCGTCGTCGGCACCTCGCCCGAGGCGATCCACCTCGCCGAGGACCGCGGCGCGTTCGGCCGGGTACTCGCCGAGGCGGGCCTGCCCGCGCCCAAGCACGGCACCGCCACCTCCTTCACCGGCGCCAAGGCCATCGCCGACGAGATCGGCTACCCGGTGCTGGTCCGCCCCTCGTACGTGCTCGGCGGCCGCGGCATGGAGATCGTCTACGACGAGACCCGGCTCGCCGCGTACATCGCCGAGTCCACCGAGATCAGCCCGACCCGCCCCGTGCTGGTCGACCGCTTCCTCGACGACGCCATCGAGATCGACGTCGACGCGCTCTACGACGGCCACGAGCTGTACCTCGGCGGCGTCATGGAGCACATCGAGGAGGCCGGCATCCACTCCGGCGACTCCGCGTGCGCGCTGCCGCCGATCACCCTGGGCAGCCATGACATCAAGCGGCTGCGGGCCTCCACCGAGGCGATCGCCGCGGGCGTCGGCGTGCGCGGGCTGATCAACATCCAGTTCGCGCTGGCCGGGGACATCCTCTACGTCCTGGAGGCCAACCCGCGCGCCTCGCGCACCGTGCCCTTCACCTCCAAGGCCACCGCGGTGCCGCTGGCCAAGGCCGCCGCCCGGATCTCGCTGGGCGCGACCGTGGCCGAACTGCGCGCCGAGGGACTGCTGCCGGCCGCCGGCGACGGCGGCACCCTGCCGCTGGACGCGCCGATCTCCGTCAAGGAGGCGGTGCTGCCCTGGAGCCGCTTCCGCGACGCCGCCGGCCGCGGCGTGGACACCATCCTCGGCCCGGAGATGCGCTCCACCGGCGAGGTCATGGGCATCGACGCGGTCTTCGGCACCGCCTACGCCAAGTCGCAGGCCGGCGCCTACGGCGCGCTGCCCACCAAGGGCCGCGCGTTCGTCTCCGTCGCCAACCGCGACAAGCGGGCGCTGATCTTCCCGGCGCGGGCGCTGATCGAGCACGGCTTCGAACTGCTGGCCACCTCCGGCACCGCGGAGGTGCTGCGCCGCAACGGCATCGAGGCGCGCGTGGTGCGCAAGCAGAGCGAGGGCACCGGACCGGACGGGGAGCCCACCGTGGTCACCCTCATCCACGAGGGCGAGATCGACCTCATCGTCAACACCCCCTTCGGCACCGGCGGCCGCCTGGACGGCTACGACATCCGCACCGCCGCGGTCTCCCGCGGCGTGCCGTGCCTGACCACCGTGCAGGCGCTGGCGGCGGCCGTCCAGGGCATCGACGCGCTCACCCGCGGCGACATCGGGGTGCGGTCCCTCCAGGACCACGCCGCGGCCCTGGAGCAGGCCCGGGCCCGGTAGCCGGCGCCGCGGCCCCGGTAGGCGGGCGCCCCTGTGCGCCTTCGGGGCGCCCCGCACCGGGGCGCCCCCTGACGAACGAAAGCGAGCCATGTACGCCCTGTTCTTCAAGCTGGTCTTCCGCGGGATGGACCCGGAGAAGGCGCACCACCTGGCCTTCCGGTGGATTCGGCTGGCGGCGCGGGTACCGGTGGTGCGCACGTTCGTCGCGGCCGCGCTGGCCCCCCGGTACGCGAGCCTGCGCACCGAGGCGCTGGGCCTGCGCATGCACGGCCCGTTCGGGCTGGCCGCCGGGTTCGACAAGAACGCCGTCGCCATCGACGGGATGGCGATGCTCGGCTTCGACCACGTGGAGGTCGGCACCGTCACCGGCCAGGCGCAGCCGGGCAACCCGAAGAAGCGGATGTTCCGGCTGGTCGCGGACCGCGCGCTGATCAACCGGATGGGCTTCAACAACGAGGGCTCGGCCGCGGTGGCCGCGCGCCTGGCCACCCGCAGGCAGGTCTTCCGGACCACCGTGGGCGTCAACATCGGCAAGACCAAGGCCGTCGCCGAGCAGGACGCGATCGCCGACTACGTCACCTCGACCGAGCGCCTCGCCGAGCACGCGGACTACCTCGTGGTGAACGTGTCCTCGCCCAACACCCCGGGCCTGCGCGACCTCCAGGCGACCGAGGCGCTGCGCCCGCTGCTGGCGGCGGTGCGGGCGGCCGCGGACCGCACGGTGACCACCCGCCGGGTGCCGCTGCTGGTGAAGATCGCCCCCGACCTCGCGGACGAGGACGTGGACGCGGTCGCGGACCTGGCCGTCGAGTTGGGCCTGGACGGCATCATCGCCACCAACACCACGATCGGCCGGGAGGGCCTGCGCTCGCCCGCGGCGCTGACCGCGGAGGCCGGCGGGCTGTCCGGCGCGCCGCTCAAGGACCGTTCGCTCCAGGTGCTGAGCCGGCTGTACCGGCGGGTCGGCGACCAGGTCACGCTGGTCGGCGTCGGCGGCGTGGAGGACGCCGAGGACGCCTGGCAGCGCATCCTGGCCGGCGCGACCCTGGTGCAGGGGTACACCGCCTTCATCTACCGCGGCCCGTTCTGGATGCGCGGCATGCACAAGGGGCTGGCCGCCCGGCTGGCCGCCAGTCCGTACGCCACCCTCGCCGACGCGGTCGGCGCCCACTCCCGGAAGGTGACCGCATGACCGGCAGCAGCACCCCGCAGCCCGCCCCCAAGACGTCCGTCGCACCGCCCGAGCCGTTCGGCGCGCGGCTGCGCCGGGCGATGGACACCCGCGGGCCGCTGTGCGTCGGCATCGACCCGCACGCGGGCCTGCTCAGCCGCTGGGGGCTGCCCTTCGACCCGTCCGGCCTGGAGCGCTTCGCGCTGACCGTGGTGGAGGCGCTGGGCGAGCACACCGCGGTGTTCAAGCCGCAGTCCGCGTTCTTCGAGCGGTTCGGCTCGCGCGGTGTCGCGGTGCTGGAGAAGACGGTGGCCCTGGCCCGGGAGGCGGGCGCGCTGGTGCTGATGGACGCCAAGCGCGGGGACATCGGCTCCACCATGGACGCGTACGCGGCGACCTATCTCGCCCCGGGCGCCCCGCTGTTCAGCGACGCGCTGACGGTCAGCCCGTTCCTCGGGTTCGGGTCGCTGCGCCCGGCGCTGGACGCGGCGCGGGCGGCGGGCACGGGGGTGTTCGTCCTGGCGCTGACCTCCAACCCGGAGGGCGGCCAGGTGCAGCGGGCGACCGCGGCCGACGGGCGGTCGGTGGCGCAGGTGATGCTGGACGCCGTCGCGGCGGAGAACGAGGGCGCGGCGCCGCTGGGTTCGGTGGGCGCGGTCGTCGGGGCGACGCTGGCCGAGGCGGGCGCGGACCTCGCGGTCAACGGCCCGCTGCTGGCCCCCGGTGTCGGCGCCCAGGGCGCGACGCCGGCGGACCTGCCGGCGCTCTTCGGCGCGGCGCTGCCGAACGTGCTGCCGAGCGTGAGCCGGGACGTGCTGCGGCACGGACCGGACCCGGCGGCTTTGTTGAAATCGGTACGGGAGTATGTGGCGGAGGTACGGGCGGCCGTGGACGGTGCGGCCGCACCGGGCGGTATCGCGGGACGGTCGGCCGGCCGCTGAATCGGACCCTGATTCCGCTGCTCGATCCGCCGCTCGATCGGCCGCTGAATCGGCCGGTGAATGGGCTGGGAAAACGGCCGAAAAAAGGGCCGGTTTCAACAACTGGGCTCATTGACGCCGAATCCCGTTCCGGTATGTCCCGTATATCCCCTCGGATCAAGGCTGACCTGGACTTTTCATCTGTTCTCGCTGACTTGGGCCGCTGGGACCGCTAGTCTCCGACAGGAGCGCGCCGCCCAGGTGCGCTGCAGGTCGACCGGTGCCTCCGGTCGGCTCCTACTCCTTATCCGATTGATCTACATCCGAGGTGACGTAGGCGTGGCTCTTCCGCCCCTTACCCCTGAACAGCGCGCTGCCGCGCTCGAAAAGGCCGCCGCGGCTCGCCGGGAGCGCGCCGAGGTCAAGAACCGGCTCAAGCACTCCGGCGCCAGCCTGCACGAGGTCATCAAGCAGGGCCAGGAGAACGATGTCATCGGCAAGATGAAGGTCTCCGCCCTCCTTGAGTCCCTGCCGGGCGTCGGCAAGGTCCGCGCCAAGCAGATCATGGAGCGGCTCGGCATCTCCGAGAGCCGCCGGGTGCGTGGCCTGGGTTCCAACCAGATCGCTTCCCTGGAACGTGAGTTCGGCGGCACCCCCGCCTGAGTCGCGTCTCCGGACGCCGCCGCAGCCCGCCCGCAGGTGGGGCGGCGCCGTCCTCGCGGAGACGAGGCGGTGACACCGGTTCCCGCCGCTCTCGGGAACCGGGGATAATCGCCTCATGAGTTCTCCAGCCTCACCGGGGCCGGCCACGCCCCCCGCCTCGCAGGGGGCTTCCCCGGCCGCTCCGGTCAGACATCCGCGACTGACCGTGCTCTCCGGCCCTTCCGGGGTCGGCAAGAGCACGGTCGTCGCCCATCTGCGCGCGTCCCACCCCGAGGTATGGCTCTCGGTGTCCGCCACCACCCGCAGACCCCGCCCCGGCGAACGCGACGGGGTGCAGTACCACTTCGTCGACGACGACGAGTTCGACAAGCTCGTCGCCAACGGCGAACTGCTGGAGTGGGCGGAGTTCGCGGGCAACCGCTACGGCACCCCGCGCCGCGCCGTACTCGACCGGCTCGCCTCCGGCGCGCCCGTGCTGCTGGAGATCGACCTGCAGGGCGCCCGGCTGGTGCGGACCTCGATGCCCGAGGCGCGGTTGGTCTTCCTCGCCCCGCCGAGCTGGGAGGAGCTGGTCCGCCGGCTCACCGGGCGCGGCACCGAGTCGCCCGAGGTGATCGAGCGGCGGCTCGCGGCGGCGAGGATCGAACTGGCCGCGGAGTCCGAGTTCGACGAGACGCTTGTCAACACCTCCGTCGAGGATGTAGCACGCGAGCTGCTAGCCTTGATGAACATCGGGTGACCTCGCGCTTCCGCGCGGCCGCCCGGCAGCGAGCCCCCGGTCCCGGGGTCCCGTCCCAGAAGTCCTTCCACAAGTAGGGGTAGGTAGAGCGTGTCCTCTTCCATCACCACGCCCGAGGGCATCATCAACCCGCCGATCGACGAGCTGCTCGAAGCCACCGACTCCAAGTACAGCCTGGTGATCTACGCGGCCAAGCGCGCCCGCCAGATCAACGCGTACTACTCCCAGCTCGGTGAGGGCCTGCTGGAGTATGTCGGCCCGCTGGTGGACACCCACGTCCACGAGAAGCCGCTCTCCATCGCGCTGCGCGAGATCAACGCCGGCCTGCTGACCTCCGAGGCCGTCGAGGCACCGCCCACCCAGTGAGGCGGTAGGTACTCCAGCACGGGCCCGGCGGCGCGACCGCCGGGCCCGTGGTGTGTCATGGGGTGGTGTCATCGGGTGACCACGGCGGCGTGACGGCGCGGCGGAGCGGAGCGGGTATGGGCAGGCCACAGGTCGTACTGGGCGTCAGCGGCGGCATCGCCGCCTACAAGGCGTGCGAGGTGCTGCGCCGCTTCACCGAGTCCGGGCACGACGTCCAGGTGGTGCCCACCGACGCCGCCCTGCACTTCGTCGGAGAGGCCACCTGGGCCGCACTGTCCGGCCGGCCGGTCTCCACCCGGGTCTGGGACGGCGTCGAGAACGTGCCGCACGTGCGGATCGGACAGCACGCCGACCTCGTGCTCGTCGCGCCCGCCACCGCCGACCTGCTCGCCAAGGCCGCGCACGGCCTCGCCGACGACCTGCTGACCAACACCCTGCTCACCGCCCGCTGCCCGGTGGTCTTCGCCCCCGCCATGCACACCGAGATGTGGGAGCACCCCGCCACCCGGGAGAACGTCGCCACGCTGCGCCGCCGCGGCGCCGTGGTCATCGAGCCCGCCGTCGGGCGGCTGACCGGTGTGGACACCGGCAAGGGGCGGCTGCCCGACCCGGACGAGATCTTCCAGGTCGGCCGGCGCGTCCTCGCCCGCGGCACCGCCGCCCCCGACCTCGCCGGGCGGCACGTCGTGGTCAGCGCCGGCGGCACCCGCGAACCGCTGGACCCGGTGCGCTACCTCGGCAACCGCTCCTCCGGCAAGCAGGGATACGCCCTGGCGCGCACCGCCGTCGCCCGCGGCGCCCGGGTCACCCTGGTCGCCGCCAACACCGACACCCTCGCCGACCCGGCGGGCGCCGACGTGGTGGCCGTGGGCACCGCCGAGGAGCTGCGCGCGGCGGTGCTGGCGGCCGCGGCCGACGCCGACGCGGTGGTGATGGCCGCGGCCGTCGCCGACTTCCGCCCCGCCGCGTACGCCACCAGCAAGATCAAGAAGAGCGACGACGGCGCCGGGCCCGCACCGGTCGAGCTGGTCCGCAATCCCGACGTCCTCGCCGAGCTGTCGGCGCACCGCGCCCGGCCCGGGCAGATCGTCGCCGGGTTCGCCGCCGAGACCGACGACGTGCTGGCCAACGGCCGGGCCAAGCTCGCCCGCAAGGGCTGCGACCTGCTGGTCGTCAACGAGGTCGGCGGCGGCAAGGCCTTCGGCACCGACGACAACGAAGCGGTGGTGCTCGGCGCCGACGGCAGCGCCACGCCGGTGCCGCACGGCCCGAAGGAGGCGCTGGCCGACCAGGTCTGGGACCTGGTCGCCGCCCGCCTCTGACGGCGCCGCCACAGGCGGCGCCACCCGCCTGGACCAGGCCCCGGCCCGGCCCCGTCACCCCTACGGCCTCGGACGCCCCCTGAGGGCCGCTTCGAAAGCCGCCGCCGGGGGCCGGCGGGGCGTACGGGGCCGGTGGTGGGGGAGTGGCGTGTGGGCCGCCGGTTACGTACCGTCGGCGGCCGACGGCCTGCCACGCCCGGGCGGCCTGTGAACAACCGGTGAAATCAGGCCAGCCGCCGACCGGCCCGCCGGGCCCGCCGGCCGCCCGGCCCGCGCCCGGCCCGCGCCCGCCGCCACCTGCCGTCTTTCCCGGTCACCGGGAGGGGTGCGATCGGCTGACGGACGGGCGGCGAGTGGCCGAGTAGTGGACATCGGGGTGCAGGGTGTGGCATATCCAAAGAGCGAGATGCCTGGCCCGTCCCGGGGGCGCTCACGCTAAGCTAGCCGCGGAGCGCCGGGCGCAGCCCTGTGCACTCCACCAGCTAGAGCCAGCAGCCGCTGCAACCCCAGGGAGCGATGTGTCGCGCCGTCTGTTCACCTCGGAGTCCGTGACCGAAGGTCACCCCGACAAGATCGCTGACCAGATCAGCGACACCATTCTCGACGCCCTGCTGACCGCGGACCCGACCTCCCGGGTGGCCGTCGAGACGCTGATCACCACCGGCCAGGTGCACGTCGCGGGCGAGGTCACCACGACCGCCTACGCCGACATCGCCTCGCTGGTGCGCGGGAAGATCCTGGAGATCGGTTACGACTCCTCGAAGAAGGGCTTCGACGGCGCCTCGTGCGGCGTCTCCGTGTCGATCGGCGCCCAGTCGCCGGACATCGCCCAGGGCGTCGACACCGCGTACGAGAAGCGCGTCGAGGGCGGCGCCGCCGACGAGGACGAGCTGAACAAGCAGGGCGCCGGCGACCAGGGCCTGATGTTCGGGTACGCCTCCGACGAGACGCCCGAGCTGATGCCGCTGCCGATCACGCTCGCGCACCGGCTGTCCAAGCGCCTCACCGAGGTCCGCAAGAACGGCACCATCCCCTACCTGCGGCCCGACGGCAAGACCCAGGTCACCATCGAGTACGACGGCGACAAGGCGGTCCGGCTGGACACCGTCGTGGTCTCCTCGCAGCACGCCTCCGACATCGACCTGGAGTCGCTGCTCACCCCCGACATCCGCGAGTTCGTCGTGGAGGTCGAGCTGAAGGCCCTGCTCGACGAGGGCATCAAGCTCGACACCGACGGCTACCGGCTGCTGGTCAACCCGACCGGGCGGTTCGAGATCGGCGGCCCGATGGGCGACGCCGGCCTGACCGGCCGCAAGATCATCATCGACACCTACGGAGGCATGGCCCGGCACGGCGGCGGCGCCTTCTCCGGCAAGGACCCGTCCAAGGTGGACCGCTCCGCGGCGTACGCGATGCGCTGGGTCGCCAAGAACGTGGTGGCCGCGCGGCTCGCCGCCCGCTGCGAGGTCCAGGTCGCCTACGCGATCGGCAAGGCCGAGCCGGTCGGCCTGTTCGTCGAGACCTTCGGCACCGCCAACGTGGAGGTCGAGAAGATCGAGCAGGCCATCGGCGAGGTGTTCGACCTGCGCCCGGCCGCGATCATCCGCGACCTGGACCTGCTGCGGCCGATCTACGCCCAGACCGCCGCCTACGGCCACTTCGGCCGCGAGCTGGACGACTTCACCTGGGAGAAGACCGACCGGGTCGACGCGCTCCGCGCCGCGGTCGGCCTGTAAGCGGCCCGCCGCCCCGCCACGCGCAGTTCCCCCCCAGGCGAAGCCTCTGGGGGGAGGACTGCGCGTTCGGCTTTCCACCGGCCGGTGGCGACGCCCGCCACGTTCCCGGTCCGGGCCGCGGTGTCGTAGGGGTCTGGTAAGAATCACAAGGTGAGCGGTGACGAGGGACCGAAGCGGGAGGGAGCGGCCGAACCGCCGGAGGCGGGCGGCGGGGAGCAGCTCGCGCTGATCCGCGAGACGGTCCGCAAGGCCAGGCAGCCGCGCGCGAAGCCGCGCACCTGGCGCGGGGCCGCGCTCGCCGAGGGCCTGCCGGTCGCCCGGGTCCTCGTCGACAAGGGCCTGGTCCACCTCGACCAGTTCTTCGACTACGCGGTGCCCGCCGCCATGGACGCCGACGCCCAGCCGGGCGTGCGGGTCCGGGTCCGGTTCGGCGCGCGCGTGGTCAAGGGCCGCCGCGAGGGCGGCACCCTCCACGACGGCTTCGTGGTCGAGCGCCGCGCCGACAGCGACTACGCCGGCCCGCTCGCGCCCCTCGCCCAGGTGCTGTCCACCGAACCGGTGCTCACCGAGCCGCTGCTGCGGCTGTGCCGCCAGGTCGCCGACCGGTACGCGGGCGCGCTCGCCGACGTGGTGCAGCTCGCGGTGCCGCCCCGGATGGCCCGCGCCGAACGCGACCCCTCGCCCGACCCGCTCTCGGACCCGCCGCTGCCGCCGCCCGCGACCTGGTCCCGGTACGCCACCGGCCCCGCCTACCTCCAGGCGCTCGCCCGCGGTGACACCCCCCGCGCGGTGTGGCTCGCGCTGCCCGGACCGCACTGGCCGCAGGAACTGGCCACCGCGCTCGCCACCGCGCGCGCCGCCGGCCGCGGCGCGCTCGCGGTGCTGCCCGACGGGCGCAGCGCCGCCCGCGTGGACGCCGCCCTGACCGGACTGCTCGGCGCCGGACACCACGTCCTGCTCACCGCCGACGCCGGGCCGCAGGAGCGCTACCGGCGCTGGCTCGCGGTCAGCCGCGGCAGCGTCAAGGTCGTCGTCGGCACCCGTGCGGCGATGTTCGCGCCCGTCGCCGACCTCGGGCTGGTCGCCCTGTGGGACGACGGCGACTCCAGCCACGCCGAGCCGCACGCCCCGCAGCCGCACGCCCGCGACGTGCTGCTGCTGCGCGCCCGCGAGGAGCGCACCGCCTTCCTGCTCGGCGGCGTCACCACCACCGTCGAGGGCGCCCAGCTCGTCGACAGCGGGTGGGCGCTGCCGCTGGCCGCGTCCCGCGACCAGGTACGGGCCGCGGCGCCGCTGGTGCGTACGGTCGGCGACCTGGACCAGGCGCGCGACGAGGCGGCCCGCGCGGCCCGGCTGCCGTCGCTGGCCTGGCAGGTCACCCGGGACGCGCTGGCCCGTGGGCCGGTGCTGGTGCAGGTGCCGCGGCGCGGATACGTACCCCGGCTCGGCTGCGACACCTGCCGGGCGCCGGCCCGGTGCGCGGCCTGCGCCGGGCCGCTGGAGGTGCGCGAGGAGGGCGGCACCCCGGCGTGCGGGTGGTGCGCGCGGCCGGCGGCGGACTGGCACTGCCAGGAGTGCGGGGGGTTCCGGCTGCGGGCGCGGGTGGTGGGGGCGCGGCGCACCGCGGAGGAGCTGGGGCGGGCCTTCCCCCGGGTGCCGGTGCGGACGTCGGGGCGCGACACCGTGCTGGCGACGGTCGGGGCCGCCCCCGCGCTGGTGATCGCCACGCCCGGGGCCGAGCCGGTCGCGGAGGAGGGCTACGCGGCCGCGCTGCTGCTGGACGGCTGGGCGCTGCTGGGCCGCCCGGACCTGCGCGCGGCCGAGGAGGCGTTGCGGCGGTGGGCGCTGGCCGCGTCCCTGGTCCGCCCGGCGGGGGCGGGCGGCACCGTGGTGGTGCTGGCCGAGCCGACGCTGCGGCCGGTGCAGGCGCTGGTGCGGTGGGACCCGGCCGGGCACGCCCTGCGGGAGCTGGCCGAGCGGGCCGAGCTGCGCTTCCCGCCGGTGGCCCGGATGGCCGCGGTGTCCGGGCCGCCGTCCGCGGTGGCCGAGTTCGTCGACCTCGCCCGGCTCCCCGCGGACACGGACCTGCTCGGGCCGGTCCCTGTCCGGCGCCCCGCGGGCACCGACCCCTGGGAGCGCATCCTCTTCCGGGTGCCGCCGGGCTCCGGTGCGGCGCTGGCGGCGGCCCTCAAGCAGGCCCGGGTCACCCGCGCCACCCGCACCGGCCCCGCCACGCCCCTCCAGATCCGCATGGACCCGCCCGACATCGGCTGAGCCCTGACCGGGCGGCGGGCTACGGCGACGGCTACGGGTTGCGGGGGCTCGGGAAGGCCGGTGCGGGCGGGGGCACCTGCGCGGCGCGCTCCACCTCCATGGAGCGGGCCGCGGGCACGGTCGGCGCGGCGGCCTCCGCGGGAGCCCGGCGGGAACCGTAGCGGCGGTGCACCGCCTGTTTCGTGACCCCCAGCGCGGAGCCCACCGCGTCCCAGGAGAACCCGAGCGAGCGGTCGAACTCCACCGCCGCCGTCACCAGCGTCTCCACGCTGTCCCGCAACTCCTGGGCCAGCCGCACCGTGGGCGCCGGGGCCCGCCCGTACACCACGAACCCCGCGGAGGGCCCGCCGCGCCGCGGCCGGTAGACGTTTCCGAGCTGGGCGGTCAGCGTGCGCAACGCGTCGACCTGCCGACGGACCCGTTCGATGTCCCGCACCAGCAGGTGCAGGCTGGCCCGTGCCTGGGCATCGGGCGTTGCGTGGTCGGGCATCAACAAGCCTCTCCAACCGACGACGACAAGGATCGGGCCGCACGCTCCAGCCGCGGGCGGGGCCGATTTCGGTCACACTCTCTTGACCAACGCGCCACCGCCCCATCGAGTCACGCCCGACCGGCGCGGCCACCCCCTCGGGGGCGCGCGCCGTCCGCGCGCACTCCCCGTCCGCGTGCACCGTCCGCCCCCCGCCCGCCCTAGACTTGACCTCCGCCCGCAGACCCGCCCGCGCCCGCAGACCCGAGACCCGCCCGCGGGCCGTCCGACCGTTCAGGAGCCCCCGCCCGTGTCCGTCAAGCCCATCCGCCTGTTCGGCGACCCGGTGCTGCGCATGACGGCGCAGCCGGTCACCACCTTCGACCTCGAACTGCGCACCCTCGTCAAGGACCTGACCGACACCATGCTCCAGGCCCCCGGCGCGGGCCTGGCCGCCCCCCAACTGGGCGTGTCCCTGCGGGTGTTCACCTACAACGTGGACGGCGAGCTGGGCCACCTGATCAACCCCGAGCTGACCCTCAGCGACGAGCGGCAGGACGGCCCCGAGGGCTGCCTGTCGCTGCCGGGCCTGACCTTCGACTGCGAGCGCGCGTACGGCGTCGTGGCCCGGGGCTTCAACATGTACGGCGACCCGGTCACCCTCGAAGGCACCCAGCGGATGGCCCGCTGCATCCAACACGAGACCGACCACCTCGACGGCATCATCTTCGTCGACCGGCTCGACGCCGAGGCGCGCAAGGCCGCGATGAAGGCGATCCGCGAGGCCGACTGGGGCGCGCAGGGCGCGCCGCAGGTGAAGGTCTCGCCGCACGACACGTTCGGCCGCGCCCTGTGACCGCCTGCCACCGAGAGGTACCCCCCGCACGATGAAGCTCGTCTTCGCCGGCACCCCCGAGGTCGCCGTGCCCGCACTCGACGCCCTGATCGCCTCCGACCGGCACGAGGTCGTCGCCGTCGTCACCCGGCCCGACGCCGTCGCCGGGCGCGGCCGCAAGCTGGTCGCCAGCCCGGTCGCGCAGCGCGCCGAGGAGGCCGGGATCGAGGTGCTCAAGCCGGCCCGGCCGCGCGACGAGGACTTCCTCGCCCGGCTGCGGGAGATCGGCCCGGACTGCTGCCCCGTCGTCGCCTACGGCGCGCTGCTGCCCAAGGCGGCCCTCGACGTGCCCGCGCGCGGCTGGGTCAACCTGCACTTCTCGCTGCTGCCCGCCTGGCGCGGCGCCGCACCGGTGCAGCACGCCATGACGGCCGGGGACAAGGTGA